>JBGPGQ010000343.1:0-3625 GCA_041483995.1 Bacteroidota bacterium | reverse complement strand
GCGGAGGTTGGCGGCATCTCGTGTGCGTTCAACGCGACTGTGTATGAGAACACCCTGAAGTATGTGCCCGAGATTGTTGAATGGGGCCAGAAGAATATCGACATCGTCAACATTCTCGTCTTCATTGCCTATCGCGCTGCGCCTATTCATAAAGGATACGAGTACTATGTTGGAGGCAGCAAGATAGACATGGCACCGATTGCGTATGCAATTGAGGAAGAAAGAAAAGTCTCCATCATGTCGACAGATATCGTTGAAGAGATACGAAAGAAGTACCCCGATTTCCAGCCCAGTGCATATCTCAATGGAACGGAACGTCCGGACCACTTCAAATGGCTGCTGACAATGCGGATCGGCACCAAGGATGCCATCTATGGCTATACGGGGGCAAAGTTCATGGAACTTTCCCAGTCGCTGCATCATCTCCTGAATGGAAGGTACCTTGCCTATACCAAACCAAAAGTTCTGGGTAGAGCGAAATCGATGTTACTGTTGTCGCCATTGGACAAAGGTCTCGCCCGCACGGCGTCGGCGTATCTCCACAGTGCGATACGGTCCCCCGGACTGTTCTTCAAAAAACTGCACCTGCAATCGGTGATGATCATTCAGCCGGCGGACTTTATGGTGAATGGGGCATTCAGCATGTGTGATGGTTGTCCTGATATTACCGTTTTTGACGATAAGCTTGTCTGGTCGTGCAGGATGGAAGAACTGACCCACTTTGGTGACTGGGTCCGGGCTGTGCCATCTGAGAGCTGAAAGTTACAGCAGAGTTCCGCTGAGTATCAGGGAGGCAGTACTGAAGTAAATCAGAAGTCCAGTGACGTCCACAAGTGTTGCAACAAAGGGTGCGGAGGATGTTGCCGGGTCAGCGCCCAACTTCTTGAGGATGAAGGGAAGCATCGATCCTGAAAGCGTTCCCCACAACACCACACCGATCAGCGTGAGCCCAACGGTGAAAGCGACGAGCAGCCAATGTTGTCCGTACACGTCTGTGAAGAGCGTCCAGAGTGCGATCCGCAGGAATCCGATGCTGCCAAGAATGGAGCCGAGCATCAGTCCGGAGAGAATCTCCCGCTTCATGATTCTCCACCAGTCGATGAGCGTTACTTCGCCTATTGCCAGAGCGCGTATAATCAGTGTTGCGGCCTGGGAACCGGAATTTCCCCCGCTTGATATGATCAACGGAACAAACAATGCCAGCACAACTGCTTTGGCAATCTCCCCTTCAAAGAACCCCATTGCTGTTGCCGTCAACATTTCACCAACGAACAGGATCACCAGCCAGCCAGCGCGTTTTTTCACCATCTCCAGCAAGGGAATACTGGTGTATGGCTGATCGAGCGCTTCCATACCTCCAAACTTGTGAATGTCTTCCGTGTCCTCTTCTTCAGCCACGCTCAACACGTCATCGATAGTGACAATGCCGATTAACATTCCGTGGTTGTCTACAACAGGTAACGCGCCCCGGGAATATTGTTTGAACATCTGCACGGCTGCTTCCTGATCTTCAGTCGCCCGCAGAGCAACGAAGTTTTCGTCCATCAAATCTGCAACCGTTTTGCCCAGTGGGGCCAGGAGAAATTCCCGGATCTTGATATCGTCGATGAGAATTCCCTTATCGTCTACGACATACAAGAGGTTCAGTGTTTCACTGTTCTGTCCATGCTCGCGGACATAATCCAATACCTGCCGGACAGTCCATTCCTTCCGAACAGCAATATAGTCTGGAGTCATCAGTCTACCGACGCTGCGCTCCGGATAACCCAGAAGTGATTGGGCTATTTTTCGTTCTTCCGGCGTCAACAATGTCAACAGTTGCTTAACGGCAGCGCTCGGGAGTTCTTCAAGGAGTGCGGTGCGGTCGTCCGGTGACATCTCGTTCAGAATAGCAGAGACCTGTTCCTGACCCAACGCCTTCAACAATGCTTTTTGCGTTTCCAGGTCAAGGTATTCGAATGTCTCAGCAGCCAGTGTCTGCGGGAGAAGCCTGAACACGATCGCCTGATCGTTTTCCGGAATGTCTGCAATCAGTTCGGCAAGATCGCTCGGATGCCAGTCGCCAAAGATATCTCGAAGCGTAGTGAAATCGCGTGCCTGGATCAGCGCATTTATTTCAGGTTGGATTGATTTTCCGATCATGGAACGTCCGGGTGATTCAGTGCTTGCGTATCAAAATTTTGTGCAAAGTTACTCACAATATGGTAGGGAATCAAGTCGAATGTTGTAGAGATGCTGCTTGCGCATTAAACAAAAAGCCCGACATGGTCGGGCTTTGTTTGTTAGGATAATACGAGGGGAATCTACTTCATTAACAATGCTTTGTTTACGCTATGGTAAACAACTGCTCCCGCTGGATTGGTAACGATGAACCGCACAAAATACACACCGCTCGCGACCGATGAAGCATCCCATGTTGCCGAGTGGTACCCGGCTTGAAGCTCACCGTTCACTAATTCTGTGACCCTTCTTCCAAGTATGTCATAGATAACCAGGGACACATTACTTGCCTCCGACAAATCAAACCTGATCTGTGTCGTCGGGTTAAAGGGATTTGGACTGCCTTGGTATAGAGCAAAGGAATGGGGAGTATTTTTCCCCAGTCTTCCATGTGGTGCGGCAACAGCTTGAGCCACAAGATGTATGATTCCATCTTCCCGTGCTTGAATGACAATATCAGCATTCCCTTGGATTTGAATTCTATTTCCACCGCGGATAATCCAATAATTTATTCCATTCACAGCATGCAGTCTCCAACTCATCCTGATAGGATAAGTAAGCGATCTCAGTAAGATAGGCAGTGACCTTAGCCCTTCAGATTGTGAGATGTTTTGAACAATATTACCTGAGCCAAAGCGGACATTAAATGCTCCTTCCGGTGGTTCTGGGGGCAGCTAGATATTGAAACCG
Source organism: Bacteroidota bacterium (assembly GCA_041483995.1). Taxonomy (GTDB): domain Bacteria; phylum Bacteroidota; class Ignavibacteria; order UBA10030; family UBA6906; genus JBGPGQ01. The sequence goes on along the minus strand of JBGPGQ010000343.1, from coordinate 715 downwards.
TCGTTAGCGACGTACAGATTCTGAGCACCTCTGTTTGCATCGCTTATCGTAAACTTATCCAGACTTTCAAGGTCTTGTGCAACAAGAGGGTTTCGGGACGAAGCTGATTGCAAGGTCAAAAAACCATCATGTTTTGTTTTTACCCAGAATCCTCGCCCGGGTTCAAGAGTATCCGTAACAACGTAACCATTCTCAAATTTAAAAAAATACGAATCGATTATCGAGTCAGGCGATACGGTAGATGTTGAGACAGTAGTTGAAATTGAGCCAATAATATTCCAACCCGAGTTGACAACCATGTCCATCAAATCAATTCGGGCACCTACATAGGTGATATTTTCATTCGCCCCAAATTCTATCCACCAACCTCTGTTGGTTCTCAGCGGGTCCGTTGCATGATAAGTGTTATTTTCAAAGCGATATGCCGGGGAAATTGCACTTGGATAGATAGCAATTTTGGAAGAGTCGGGGGCGAAAATAGGTACACTCGTCATGTTCCATCCAGCTGCTACTGGAGTTGTGACATGGAGAATTCCAAAACGAGCACAGTAAACCTGATGCACGCCTGACCTATTGTCGTTCCAGCATGGGATTACATACTCAGGTGTTGATGTTATTCCAATATAGTCGCCGGCATATCCGTAAGCGGTTCCTGCAATTGGTGCAGGAACAAACATACTATCACTTATGAGGAAGTTTAAAAATGTCTGGCCAG
>JBGPGQ010000342.1:0-3629 GCA_041483995.1 Bacteroidota bacterium | reverse complement strand
ATCAACAAGCGGGCAGGTGGTACCGGGCTCATTTCCGGTCGCAAGGCATTCCAGAAGCCGATGAAGGATGGAGTGAAACTCCTGAATGCCATCCAAGATGTCTATTTGACAAAGGAAGTAACCATCGCGTAGCAGAACATTTCATTCTTCAATCAGTTCGTTTCGCACCAATACCAATACTGCTGATTGTGGTACGATGAGATACTTCTTTTCTTCGAACTCCACTTCCACACCTTGCTCGCGAATGAAGATTGCATAGTCCCCTTCCTTTGCTTGAAGCGGGATGTATCTCATCGGATCCTTCGGAGCCGACCAGGGCTCATCCTCGGTATAGTTCGGGTTCGGAATCGGGTAACCGGGCCCGACTCTGACGACCCTTCCCATTGCAACCCTTTCCTTTTCCCTCACTGATGGGGGAAGATACAAACCTGATTTGGTCTTGTCCTGACCATCATCGAGTTCAAGTAGTACCCGGTCTCCGACCACAACCATTTGCTTGCGCAGTTGCATTGTCTTCTCAGCTTTTTGTTCTGTTCGAGCTAACGCTTGTATATAGGGAAATATTGCATCAACCTCAATGAGCATCCAATAATGTAGGATGTTCCCAGCCAGTTTCAAACCCTCCTCCTTGCCTCTCACCATTTATTTCTCTACAATACCCCGTCTCATCATCGGAAGGAACTTCTCGTGTTTGTGTGCCAATGGCATCTGGATATTGTGTATGGAAAGCAAGCCGAGGCATTGAGGGTCATGCGTGAATGGGGGAAGGAAAAATTCGCTCATTCTGATTTCGGTAAAGCAACCGGATCTCGCATGATGACCGGGTTCATTGGACCCTCTGCCTCCCATGTTGTTGATGAATATTATTTTCAAACGCTGGCAGACTTTGAGTCCGGGTTGCGAGGAATGCAGGCAGAAAGGTTCCGAAAGCACTCAGATGCTCTGGCTCCCTATATCGTTCCTGGTTCACAACACTGGGAAATATTACGTGTGCTTGACTGATTCTCCGCGAAATCTCTTAGCCGGTCCTAACAGAAGTCATTCATTGTAATGTCCTACATACTTTCTAACGATTCCACGGTTTATTATGAAGAGTACGGTAGGAGAGCCGTTAATCCTGCTGCCGGGGCTTCTTGGCACAATTGAGAGCCATTGGCGCAGGTTCATCCCGGAATTTGCAAAGCAATTCCATACGATCACTGTTGACTTGCGGGGACACGGCAGGACAAACAATCCCTCGGGGCGACTCCGTCTCCAAACGCTTGTTGACGACTTACACTGTTTGTGTGACACACTTCAAATCGGGCGGCCGTACATTTGCGGCTATAGTCTTGGTGGCTATATCGGTCTTGCATATGGTCTTCAGCATCCCGGGAAAGTAAGGGCACTCGTAATGCACGGGACAAAATTCTACTGGTCGAACGAGACGATTTCCGCCATGGTGAAAGATCTGAACGCTGAGACGATTATGCAAAAGATCCCTGCTTGGGGAGAGACGTTGCAAAAGGATCATGCCCCTGCGAATGGAACAGCGGGTTGGCGCGCCCTGCTTGCAGCGGGCAGAGAATTAGTAGAGTTGATGGAGAAGGATGGCCTGCCTGAATCTGCATTGTCGCTGGTAGAGTTCCCCGTTCTTATTTCACTTGCTGATGCCGATGAGATGATTCCTTTGCAAGATGCGAAGCGGCTTGTGAATGCACTGCCTCGGTCCACGCTGAGTACAATGGAAAACAGCAAACATGCAATGCAGTCTGTGCCAACGAAACCATTTATCGAACATACAGTTTCATTCTTCGGCTCTTCTCATTTCGTCAAAGATGCATCCCAATCCACTAGGAAGGAGTAGAGTCAATGGGCCCACTCAGCAGGCGCACATTTAGTAAATCACTATTTGCCGGGTTGTTGCTCCCTGCAACCAAACTGAGACTACCGGAACTACAAGAGCAAAGTGAACAATCGGTCCCGTTGCCTGCTACTATGCCAGATACAATCGCAGGGTATACTCTTACACCTGATGATAAAAAATTGGTAGTCAAGTTCCTTGAAAGTCATGAGAAAAACATGACACCGCTCCGTAAGGATAATCTGCCCAATACCCTTGTGCCCGATATTCTTTTCACGAGCCCGTTGATGAAAAAGGGTGAAGGAGAGTGAATATGATCGGAGAAGATACCCTCTACCTGCCTGTCCACGAGCTTTCCAAATTACTCAAGCGGAAAAAAATCTCCCCTGTGAAATTAACCGAGGCCTATCTCAACCGCATCGAGAAGATTTCGCCAAAGCTGAATGCGTTTGTCACGGTGACGAGCGACCTTGCTCTTCAGCAGGCACGCCAGGCTGAGAAGGAAATAGGCTCCGGTCTGTTCCGCGGACCCCTGCATGGTATTCCATACGGAGCGAAGGATCTGTTCGCAGTGAAGGGCTACCGGACAACATGGGGCGCCCGTCCGTATGCAGAACAAATGATTGATGAGGATGCCACGGTGGTCAAAAAGCTGCGGGATGCAGGTGCGATCCTTCTTGGCAAATGTGCAATGAGTGAGATTGCCGGCGGTCCGCCCACTGCTACGGCAACAGGTGCATGCAGGACGCCGTGGGATACCGGTCGATGGTCCGGAGGCTCTTCCAGTGGTTCGGGTGCGGCAGTTGCTGCAGGACTTGTAGCGTTCGCACTCGGAACGGAAACATGGGGCTCTATCATGACGCCATCGTCCTTTTGTGGCGTAAGCGGATTGCGACCCACGTTCGGTAGGATCAGCCGCGCAGGAGCAATGGCGCTCTGCTGGACGATGGACAAAATTGGTCCCATTACGCGTTCTGTAGAAGATTGCGCGACGGTTTTCAATATCCTCAAAGGAAAAGATCAGGGCGATGCGATGACGGTTGATGCACCGTTCAAACTTTCATTGAGCAAAGCGCGTGAACGTATCGTGGGCTTTCGTGTCGGGTTTGTGAAAGAGGATTATGAAAAGTGGGGAGAGCCAGATGTTGCAAACGCGTTTCAAGAGGTTTTGGCGGTATTTAAGAATTTTGGAATTGAGGCCGAAGAAGTGAAACTTCCTGACCATCCCTACGAAACAGTAGCAGGGACAATTATCAGTGCGGAGGAAGCATCGGCATTTGAGCCGCTCGTCCGTTCCGGGAATGTCGGTGGTATTATCGATCCGGACAGACGCGGTGAATTGCTCGGCGGCCAGCTTATTACGGCAGTGGACTATCTCAGATGCCAGAGGATACGGACACGAATTGCCAACAATGTCACCGAAATTTTTGGAAAGTACGATATTATACTTGGCTCAAGCACATTGCAATGTGCTCCCCCGATTGATGCGGATATGAACGCAATATTCGGTGGTGGAAATACGATTGAAGCCGTGGAGAACCTGTTGGGCCTTCCTGCAATTTCAGTCCCATGCGGGTTCAACAAGAAGAAGCTCCCAATCGGGCTCAAGATTATTGGTCGAACGTTTGCAGAGGCGGACGTTCTTGCGATGGCGCATGTGTACCAATCATTGACAGATTGGCACGAGAAGCGGCCGAAGATATAACCGGTGTACTTTCTTCAGACGACATCGACATATGATGGAACTAACAATGGCGTGCGTTGCGGTTTCAGAAAGGCTTTCTTT
>JBGPGQ010000341.1:0-3630 GCA_041483995.1 Bacteroidota bacterium | reverse complement strand
GCTACCAGAGCGTCAGCCTTCTCCTTCGTTCGATTTGCGATTTTTACATGCCCTATTCCTTTGCCAACAAGATGTTTCATCGTCAGTTCACCCGTCTCGCCCGCGCCGATCAACAGCGCGGATTTTTTTGAAAGATCTTCGAATATCTTGGTTGCAAGCTCTACTGCCGCATAACCCACCGACACTGCCCCCTCGCAGATCGATGTCTCCGTTCTGGTCCTTTTGCCAACATGTAACGTTGACTGCATCAGCCGGTTCATCACAGGGCCCATCATGTCCATTTCTCTTGAGATGTTGAATGCCTCTTTGACCTGGCCGAGAATCTGAATGTCCCCGATGACCATGGAGTCAATACCTGCTGCAATCTTGAACAGGTGGTTCACAGCGCCACCGGAAAAACTCCCAACGAAGTGGTTCGGATGAACATTCCCGTTGGCTTTCTTAAAATGAATCAGAAAATTCCGAAGCTCTGCCTCGGCCGTCTGAGCCTCTGTGGCCAACCCGAACACTTCCGTTCTGTTGCAGGTTGAAACAAGGACGCACTCGCTGAAGTATTTTCCCTTCACCTGCCGAAGCGCTTCCTTTGTTTCATCAGCAGACATCCACATCCGCTCCCGTATGTCAACGGCTGCCGTGTGATGATTAATTCCTATGGAAAGAAGATTCATCTGCCTTTTCAATAGAAAGTGTGAAAGCCACTCATATACATATTGATGACAGTCATCGAAAGAAATACAAACCCAAATGCAATGATCGAAATGAGTATGGTCTTCCTCCCCTGCCAACCGAATGTCTTCTTGGTTGCAAGCGCTATTGCATACAAGAACCAGATCATCAATGTTCCAATCAGCTTGGGATCCCAATACGAGAAATTCTCAAACGCTCTCGGCAGCCAGAACAAGCCCACAGCAATTGCAACGCTCAGCATGAAAAAGCCGAAGAGCTCCGATTTGTGATTCATCTTTTCGAGCATTTCAAGATTCGGGAGGCGGTTATAGATACGTCCAAACCGGTTTGACTTGATTTCGTGGTACAGCATCAAATAAAGGAAGCCGTAGACCGCGGAAAGAGATATAGCCGCATACCCTAGCAGTGCCGCCGACACATGAAACCCGAGCAGCTTGCTGTGGAGGATCTGGGGAACGTCATACACGTCTTTTATGAAGAGAGACGATACTGCCTGGAATACACAGGCAAGCGAGAGAATAAAAAAGCCTGTATTCGTCGCCTTCGTTCGCGTCTCGATATAGGTATAGCCGATCGAAATGCAGAGCGCCAGCAGTGTCATGATTTCAAAGACCGTCGTTATCGGGGGATGATCAAATGCAATCGTTCTGAGTGTAATATATGCGAGGTGGGCTACCAGCGTTCCCATCAAGAGCGGCGATTTGAATCGGTCAGCAGTGGAAGAACTCCCAAAAAACGAAATGGCATAGAACGTTACCAGAACAACATACAGCAGGGGAATCACGATGACAAGTATGTCAACAGAAACAGGTAGATTCATTTCACCATTAAGTTCAATTGGAGATATTACAAACATCAAAATATATGAAAAAATGGGTTAGTTTGAAAGCCATGATGGGTAATTCAAATAACATGCCGTTGTATTCTCCACAACTACGGTATGTTTGCATGTTGAGAATGGAACCATTCTCAATTGCGAGAATGGCATTCTCAAAGTGGGAAGTGAAGCGCAAACTAAGCAGGACGTCTGTGAAAGCGGCGGTGGTTATCGATCCAGCGCGCCCATGGAATGAGCAGCCAGAGAAACATCGACCCAACGGCAGTAGCTTGTTCAGTTGGAGGCTCGCTCACAATACTCAAAACATAGAAGATTGACAGAAGAGCCATCAGTCCCCAGAACGCGTAGCTCCCGATGCGATCAAGGGCATCTGTAGAACGCGCATACAAAACAACCCCGATGATAAACATCGAACTCTCAACGATGATGGTTGCGGGCGCGGAATTCCATAACCCGAGGCCCACATAGGTATGCAGCCCCGGCGCAATAGGCATATCCGGGCGATGTGTCACGAAGTCGAGGACCCAGTGGCTGAACACTCCAATCGCGATCAACCATGCACCTTTCTTGTAATGCCGAAAGAAATAATATGTAGCGCCTAACAAAAATGACCAACCGAGTGCCGTCACAAGGCTGTGCGAAATCGGGTAGTCATAGAAGTCGAACGGAGTAAAAGCGGTGTTCCCGGGCTCGATGCGTACATGCTCAATACCGAGCAGCAGGAAAATTGGCCAGAGTAAATCCAAAAGCTGGACGGACAAGAACAGCGTGCCGAGGGAAACTCTTGGTGCAATCTTCTTGCCTGCCAGACCAAGTGCAAAATGACCGATGAACATTCGTGTTCTCCTTTGCAGAGCAATCTGATGGTTTCGACATTCGTGAATTGACTCTGTGTGTAACTCAACGAAGAGACAGAAAGGCCCGTTGCAAAGAGAACAGGCACTTCAATCGCTGTTCAATCATTCAAGCCTCCAATGAACTGCGTGTCAGCACCGCGCCAAGCCAGATCGCCCATACAGGAGCGAGGAGAAGATACACGTTCAACCCAGCCTCTGAGAGGATTTTCATTTCCAAAATTGCACCAACTCCATCCACCAGCGTGAAAAAGCCGAGGATGATCGTGACAAATCCAAGAGTTTTCAGTTCGCTCCGCAAAAATATCCCTACCCCCAACCACCAGACACCTCCCAGAATAACCTCAAGAAGGTTCCACATCCCCCCATACACCATATCGATGAGTACTTGGAAGCTCTGCTTTAGTTGCTCCTGATTTCCGGTGGTTGCATTCTGGAAAGTTGAAACGAGGGAAGACCCTGCCACAGCGAGGACTGACGCTCCGATAGCGCCGACAAGCACATATGAAGTCCCGCAGAATGTAAGAAAGCTACACCATGGTGTTCTTGATTTCATCCAATCGTGGAGATAGAAAATGGCGGGCAGTAACAACAGGTAGTACCCAAAAAGATCTGCAATCATGCTCCATCGCAAGAGACCCACACTCGCCCCCGGCATACTGAGCATCAAAACGGGGTTGGAGATCGCATCGAAGTTGAAGCTCGCCGCAATAACGGAAAGCACGAGACAAGCAAGCGCAAGGACACCGGACGCGATTGCAGTTATGCCAACTGCTTTCTTCATGCCGTGTTGTGAGTTCAAAGTTACGCCAGAACAAAGTTTATTTACAGTTGTTCGTTATTCCAACAGAACAGTTTCTTGCTTTCCGAAAATCACCTGACCTCTAAGTGATGTAAAGTCCGCATTCACGGAACCAGACGTTATCTCGCCAGTATGAGTCTCCTCGTTTCAACAAAACCGCCGGCTTGCATCCGGTAATAGTACACACCGCTCGCAAGATTGACCGCGTTCATTGTTACTTCATATTTGCCTGCTGGCCTTTCTTCATTCACTAGTGTCGCGACCTCTCGGCCAAGGACATCGAATACCTTGAGCGAGACCCACCCTGATCCCGAAACACTGAACTCTATGTTCGTGCTCGGGTTGAATGGGTTGGGATAGTTCTGATACAAATGAGTTGTGGACGGAATTTCACCATCATCCCTCACGCTTGCAAGAACAGACTCAAGACTCCGAAATACTCCTCGTGT
>JBGPGQ010000340.1:0-3641 GCA_041483995.1 Bacteroidota bacterium | reverse complement strand
TTCTTTTTCTTTTTCTTCTTATGGATCTCCTCGCCTTCCGGAGGAGGAGGGGCAATCACAACTTCGGGAGCCGGTTCTGCGGCCTTGGAGCGAGCTCCTTTTTTCGGAGCAAGTTCCATTCTCCCTTTTATTGTCAGCCCGACTTTTGATCGGCGTTCCTTCTCAAGCGGGGAGGCATGTTCTTCCTTCTCTTTTTTCTTTCCTTTAGCACTTACGTCCTTCTCATCTTCTGACACTTCATCGGGCGGAGCAGCAGATTCCGTTACAGGGGACAAGTCCTCAACAGGCGCCTGGCTGGAAACAGGTTCCTCCTGAGTCAATTCAACCGGCTTGTGAACCACCTGCTCTTCGTGAGCCTGCTTTCCGACAACTACGCTTTCCTGCACAGGAGCATGAGGATGAGCTGCTTCTACGGGTGGCTCAACGACCTTCTTTTCAGTCTTCTTTTTGCTCTCCCGGATCTCCTGAATTTTCCGCTGATGTTTTTCAGCGACATCTTTTTCCTTCTTGAAATGAACAAGGATATCCCTCATCATATCGTCATCAATAGACGACATGTGCCCCTTCACCTCATGACCCTTTTTGCGCAAGAAGTCTATCAACGTTTCATGCGAAAGGTTCAACTCGGTAGCTACTTTGTAAATCTTTTTCTTCTTTTCTACCGTTTCGGACATTTGTTTCCTTTGTTAATCAACGGAGCAATACCCCGTTATTCCTTTGCCTTATTCTCATCGGACGGGGATTCACTCGTACTATCCTCGGCTTGTTCAGCATTCGGCGGCTCGCTCTGTTCTGCACTTACCGTTTCTTCATTCTTTTCAGCTTCTTCCTCGTCTTCATCGTCGTCTTCATCATCTTCCACTTCAGCCTCCTCAAGATCGCGTCTCATCATCTCGCGGATCTCTTGAATCTTGTCCTTTTCAAGGCCCTCAATGGCAAGCAACGTGTCGAGTTTTGCGTTGATCACATCCTTTGCTGTCTCCAGCCCGGCTTCAATCAACTTGAGATACAGCTCCTCACCAAGTTCTTCCTTGAAGTCGACAAGTTCGATATCGTAGTCGTCGTCTCCACCCTCCTTGATCAGATTGATTTCATAGCCGGTGAGTTTTGAGGCGAGACGAATATTCTGTCCGTTCCTGCCAATGGCAAGAGACACCTGGTCCGCGGCAACCAGCACATTCGCAGTTTTGGTCTCAGCATTGATTTCTATGGTTTTCAACTTTGACGGCGCAAGAGAACGCTGGATAAAGATATGTGGCTGGTCGCTGTAATTAATGACATCAATGTTTTCATTATTGAGTTCTCGCACGATTGTGTGGATGCGTACACCCTTCATTCCCACACAAGCGCCCACTGCATCGATGCGATCGTCGTGAGACTCCACAGCCACTTTTGCGCGCTCGCCCGGTTCACGGGCAATCTGTTTGATTTCGATAATGCCATCATAAATCTCAGGTATTTCCATTTCGAACAGTTTCGAGAGGAACTTCGGGTCGGCGCGCGAAACGACAACGACCGGGTTTCCAGAATTCTTACGCACTTCCTTGATGACCGCACGGATGGTATCACCCTTTTTGTACCGCTCCTTGAAGATCTGTTCGTTCTTCGGAAGAAGCAATTCATTACGATTGTGATTGATGAGGATTTCGTTTCGGCGTATTTGGTAAATCTCGCCAACGATAATATCACCGATAGTATTGCTATACTCGTTGTAGATCAACTCACGTTCAATTTCTTTTATTCGTTGGTTTAGATTCTGCTTTGCACTTACAACGAGCCTCCGCCCGAACGTCACCAGCGGAATCACTTCTACGTAATCCTCACCTACTGCCAGGTCTTCACCCGACAGCTCCTTTGCGGTCTTGACGTCGATTTGCGTTGTGGGATTCTCAACAACCTCCACCACTTCTCGCTCGAGGAAGATTTCGATATCTCCCTTGTCCATATTCACGACAACGTCAAATTTTGCATCCTGGCCGTACTTCTTTCGAACCATCATCGAGAACACGTCCTCGACAATGCCGGTCAGGATATCCTTATCGATACCTTTTTCACGAACCATCTGAGAGAATGATTCGACAATCTCAGAATTCATTACAACCTCCAGAGTGAATAATTTTCCCCAGCAGCCTCACTTACCACGGCAACTTGAGTCTTGCTTCCTCAATATCGGTAAATCCGATGCGAGCATTCTCGCCTTTTTTCCCTACTTCAAGCACAATACCTTCAGGCTCCATTATTGCAAGCTTGCCGGTCACCTCTTTGATGTCCTGGTCCCCCTTCACTTTCACACACACAAGACGACCCAAATGTTTCTTGTACTGCCATGCATACTTTAAGGGACGGTCGGCGCCAGGGGAAGAGACAATAAGTTCATACGACCCGGAAATCATCTCACGTGCTTCGATTTCCTTCAATACTTCCCGGCTAATCTCGGCACATAACCCGCTTGTGATTCCTTCTTCTGAATCAATGAACGCTTCAATGATTGTTCTTCCATGTCCACCTCGAACAACAATATCAATGACGTGTGCCGAATGACGGACAGTGCTCTCTTCAATGAGATTGCGAAGCTGATCGCTTTCCATGTTCATTGCCAGAAGGATTGAAGCTCTGCGCTGCGGCTCCCCAAATAAAAATAGCCCTTGAAGGGCTACTGCAAAAGAACGGTATTAAGATAGGAACACGGCCCTTGAAAAGCAAGCTAATTATGGAAAACTTGACTTCGGGAGCATTCAGGCAAGATACGTTGGCCATGTAATCTGTACAGCGTTGCCTTCAAATGCTTGTACAAGCCTGCGAAAATCATCAGGCACGGGCACCGGTTCATCTGTCCGGTGGTTAAGCCAGACATGGATAGCGACATTTTCGGCGATTCGTCTTCGCGTGGATGCTTCCTCGAGAATTCCTTCGAATGCAAAACTCGTATTGCGGATGAACGAAACCCGGGTATGTATATCGATGACTTCGCCAAACCTGGCAGATGAAAGGTAGTCGATTTCGTTGCGTGCGACAACAACTTTGGATTGGTGTTGAATGGTATTGATATCGATCTTTATTCCAAGATGTTCGAGATATGCTATTCTGCCAACTTCAAAATAAAGAAGGTAGATTGCATTGTGAACAATACCTTGCCAGTCAATCTCGTAGTTACGAACCCTCACTTGTGTTGAGTGTTTGAATTGCGCTCTTTCCATGGGGCTAATGCAAAGCGTCTTGAATGATTCTTGCAGCCTGACTGATCTCTTCCATGGAAACGTCCATATGCGTCACCGCCCGGATTCCCATGTAGTTCCCCTGAGTAAGCAAGACACCGTGGGAACGGAGAAGTGAAAGTATTTCTTCGGGGCTTTTTCCTGTTCTTTCCGAATCAATGATAATGATGTTTGTTTGAACCGATTCCATATCGATGCTGAAGCCCCGAACCTTTCCCAACTCTGTCGCAAGATACCTGGCCTTTTTGTGATCTTCCTTCAATCGATTGACGTTGTTCTCCAGAGCGTACAGGCCTGCAGCAGCCAACACTCCGGCCTGTCTCATGCCACCACCAAATATTTTCCGGAAATGACGAGCCTCGTTAATAAACGCCTGCGGTCCGGCAATCACTGAACCGACCGGTGCTCCCAATCCCTTTGATAGAC
>JBGPGQ010000339.1:0-3642 GCA_041483995.1 Bacteroidota bacterium | reverse complement strand
AGTTCCGGCCGCCATGTCGTAACTCTCAATGCTTCGGCGTTGGCCAGCGGCGTGTATTACTATCAGCTTCGTACTGCGGAGTACATCGCCACGCGAAAGATGGTAGTACTACGGTAGGTGTTCAACTCCTACGGAGTTGGGATTTGCCTTGGCACTGTGGTTTTCGCCTGTTGGATTGAGGGCCTACCCGAGCAAGAGTAACTTTCGTGTTTGAATGAACGCGCCTGCCTGCAGTCTGTAGAAGTACACCCCGCTAGGTAAACCATGGGCATCCCACCGGATCTCGTGGATTCCCTGTGACATATGTTGTGAGACGAGAGTTGCAATCTGCTCACCGAGGACATTGAAAATTTGTAAAGTCACAAACCCGGCACGCGGTAGCGAGAACCGAATGATGGTTTTCGGATTGAATGGGTTCGGATAATTCTGCATCAATTCCATTGCCAGGGGCAGCGATGATTCCTCAATACTCGATGTTGTGTTCGGATATCTGTTCTCGAAGATCGAAACCGTCGCTGCATCATCACATGTTATCGAAATATCGGGACGACCGTCATGATTCCAGTCTCCCGTTGAGATGCCAAATGTAGCCTGGGCAACGTTCAGCAGCGCAGTTTCATGAAAATGTCCGGTCGAATCGTTACGAAGAATGGAACATGAGTTTGCTATTCCGTTTGTTACAGCAAGGTCAGGATAGCCGTCTCCGTCCCAATCGCCCGATGTTATTTCCACGGCCGCGCCAGGCGGGTGGTTAAGTTCAATGTTTTCGCTGAAGGAAAACTGTCCCGCTCCGTGGCCGTTGAATACCGTTACAGAGTTAGACAGGTTATTCGCTACAGCAAGATCGAGATGTCCGTCTCTGTTCCAGTCGTTTGTTGTCACGGCACATGCGGTATGTTCGACGCCAAGGGTGAGTTGAGAGAATACTCCGGCGCCATTGTTGAATAGTAAGGAGACTGAGAAAGAGTAGTAATTTGCCGCAACAAGGTCGGAATCCCCATCATCATCGAGGTCTCTCGCAATAACATAGACCGGTCCCTGTTCTACTGTAATTGAAGGCTGTTGTGAGAAACTTCCGTCATGATTGTTTTTCATGACTGAGAGGGTGTTTCCAAAGCTGTTTGTGCTAACCAAATCCAGATACCCGTCTCCATCAAGATCTGCCGCCGCAATTCCTTCCGGGCCGCTTCCCGTAGTAATGGTGGCTATGTTTCTGAAGTGTCCACTGGAGTCATTCTTCAGTATCGAGATTGTGTTTGAAAGCCAATTCGTCACCGCCAGGTCAAGATACCCGTCCCTGTCAAAATCTCCTACTGCAGCGACAAGCGGCCGGTCGCCAACAATAGTCGTTGAAGAACGGACAAAGTGGCCGCTACCATCGTTTGATAATATTACAACAGAATGTTGCCAGCGACACGGAACAGCCAGGTCCATGTCTCCATCGTTGTCCCAATCACCTGATGTTGCAGACCATGGGCCGCTATCTACGGGCACAATTTGGGTCCTGAAGAATGTCCCGGAGTCAGATGCAAAGCTGTTCTGGTCCGGCTTCCGGGTCAGGGCTTTGTCAACATGTATCAACTGCGAAAGGGATCGAGCACAGATCAACATTAACATCAGACAAACCAGAAAGAACGGTTTCATAATATTCCTCCGTGGATTAGTATCGAGTTGCCTCTGGATGTTTGGTTGAGCGTGTGGATATTCCATTGGATCGGCGATCATCATTGCTTATTGTCAGGATTTTACATTTGTTATGCAACCCCAAATTGCGTTGGCACCAATACACATAGGAATCATATGAGAATATTCATTCTTGCGTCTTTCGCAGCCTTTCTATTCGGTACGACAGCGTTTTCCCAAAACTGCAACATGGCGCTCAAGGACGGGTCGAAAGCGACTGTCACCATTACGACATTCACCAATCCTCATTCTGCGCGTACAGACTACGGGGATGCAAGCGATGAAAAGAAAGCAGAGCTGATTGCCGCCTATAATGCCGATGTCATGTCGGGAAAAATAGCGCCTGCCAGCAACTACCCGATGGTGTTCAATATCAAGAAGACAACGACAAGAGCCGGTGACGAATACTCGTTCGGCTATAACGTTGCGGGAAAGGACTATTTCAGCTACGTGGTGTGCAACAACGATACGCTCTATTCATGCCGCAACCGCGGACCGGTGTTGGTGGGCACTCCCGAGAATCCGTATGGCTATTCACTGCAGGGTGTTCAGATAATTCCCATGAAGCTGAAAGTTGGCGATGCGCTCCCTTCGTTTGAGGATGTCGGCATTTCGTTTCCATCAAGCACCGATATGATAGTGAAGAAGAACGTCTTCTCGCACTATGACAAAGAGTGGTCCCGCGACTTTGGCTTTTATAAGGATTCGCAGACAGGTGAATCTGGGTTTGGGCCATTCGACAAAATGACTCCAAAGGCAGTGTACAATACTATTGATGTTGCTGTCCGTCAGACGATTACAGTCTCCTCGCACAGCATCCAGTGTATGAATGGCAAAGTAACAGGCGAAGAGGATGTAACGGTGAGCGGCGTGAAGTACAGGGCGTATATTGTTGAATCCGAGTCCTGGACGAAATCAAACGTGGATGCCTCGTATGAATCCGTGGATGAAGAAATAAACCAAGGACAAAAGGAGTTGGCTGAAGAATACCAGAAAAACGTTGCGAAGATGATGATCAAGAAGCAGTTTACCAACAAACTTGGTTACATGGTAATGTACAGCAAAGTGTGGATTGTTCCTCAATTGGGCGGTGCGGTGAAAACTCTCGCCTACGATATCTACGGCGGCATATCAACGATAATGACAACGACGGGGTTGGAGTAATGGTTGAGCCATAAGAGCCTCAAGTGTAAGTTTTATTTACTCCCAATGATCTTTCCTCTGGTTTTCGGCGCGAGGTAGTAATCAAAAGCCTTCTTGAGATAGTCATGGCGCCTCGTGATTGAATAGCCCTCAACTGAAGCTTGAAGAACATATTTCTGGAATTCTTCCATCAGATTTGAGTTTCTTGGCTTTTCATAGTCACTTAACAGATCCATGTTATGTTTTATCTCGTTAAGCAATCTCAAATAGAATTGCGAAAATTTAACGACAAGATTTGTCTTCCCCTCTTTGACAAGTTCCTCGACGAACAAGTACCCAGACACTGCGATCGCTCTGCTTGAGATAGAACCGCATCCCTCCTAAATGTCTTGTCCATCAACTTAAGAACTTTCTTTATGCGAGCGAGGTTCTTATCAGCCTTATCTAACTCATGCCCCTCATCAAAAAACTCCTCAATATCTTCCAACCTTGCCCTGACAAACTTACTTTCTGGTTTAGCCTTGGCAAATGAATTTAAACATATCTGCGCAAGCGTAAATGGTCTAGAAAATCTCTTCTCTGATAGGCTTGTGTGTCTAAGAAATGGGCCATCATTTCCGATCTCTTTGTATATGAAATCTCGAATTGTACCAGTTCGAGTTTTCAGCAATTCACCTGAATTTAATCTAATACCAAGCTGCAATCGTCTGAATATCTCTCTCACATATTCATCGTCTACAGATTCATATATGCAAAAGCTCAATTCAAATGTTTCAATCTTCTTCGCAACAGACAAGTGTTCCTTTTTGAGTTTCT
>JBGPGQ010000338.1:0-3655 GCA_041483995.1 Bacteroidota bacterium | reverse complement strand
TATTCTAAACGGCAGCTTGTGGACACGGATTGTCTGACCGACGGGATCCTGTCCGGAAAAAAGATTGTCAACGATTGTCTGTCCGATAAGACACACTTTCGCTCCACTCCTGACGTCGGCCTCAGTGAAGAAGTCACCACTCGAGAGTTTCCAGTCCCGTATTTTGAAATATTCGGTGTTACCACCCTGAATCGATGTACTCCAGTTCAGATTTCCTGCAACAACCTGACGATTTGTACGCGCCATCGGGCTGGCATAACCGATTGCCGGACACTGTTGGCGAATTGCGTCAATGTCTTCTTCCTTTAGCGTACTTGCAGCTCCTGCACCGGAGCTCACTCCGCCCTGCATTGTCGCCCCGGGGATCACCATAATCACGTTCGTGCCGAGACTTGCAATCTGTGCTTCCACTGCAGACTGCGCTCCCTGCCCTACAGCCACCATCGCAATGACCGCACCGACACCAATAATAATACCGAGCATTGTGAGCAGTGCACGCATCTTGTGACGCAGAAGCGAATCGATTGAGATTCGGATTGTTTCAAGAAAACGCAATTAGATTCCTCCCCTTCGTCCGCCACCGCCTCCGGTCCCGGGCATTCGCTGCGGGCCAAATGGATTCTGCGTTTGGGTGGCTGTTTGTGTCGGTGCACCCAGCGAACCGATGATGACCTCATCGCCCTCTTTAAGATCGGTTTCTACAAGCTCTACGAATTGAGTATTCTGAATCCCGCGGAGGACCGACACAGGTTTTGGTTTTCCGTTCTGCAGTATCCATACCAGCGAGCGGTTCGGATTGCGGCGCCCTTTCTTCTGCCAGCCATTGCTTTGGGTGGAATCGCTTGAGGGTGCGCCTTGCGATTTCTCCATTCGTGCGCGACCCCGTGCGGTTGAATCGGCCTGGCGGGCTTCCGCAGGTGGAGTAAAACGGATTGCCTGGACGGGAACACGGAGAACGTCTTCGGATTTTGCAACTTCGATGGATACTGTTGCAGTCATCCCCGGCATCAACTTTTGCTGCGGGTTGGCCACGTCAATGATGACGCTGTACGTCACCACATTTTGTGTGATGACGGGAGCGAGACGGATTTGACTGACAGTTCCCACAAATTCTTCATCCGGAAATGCATCAACTCTGAACGGAACACGCTGGCCGATTTTCACGCTGCCGATGTCCGCCTCATCCACACTTGCCTGCACCTGCATCTTGCGCAAGTCGTTTGCAATACTGAACAGCGTTGGTGCCTGCAAGCTGGCCGCAACGGTCTGACCAACATCAACATTGCGGGAAATAACGACACCACTGATGGGTGCCTTGATGGTCGCGTATCGCAGATTCACTTCCGCCTGTTCGAGCGCGGCATCAGCCTGTTTGAGAGTCGCACGCGAAGACTCAAGGCTCGTCGTCGCTGCATCCATATCTGCCTGCGAAACAAGCGACTTCGCAAACAGGTCAGTTGAGCGGTTAAAGTTGCGCTGGTCTTCATTCACCTGGGCTTTTGCCCGGTCCACATTCGCTTTTTGTACATCAACACTTGCCCGAAGGAACGTCGGGTCAAGCTGTGCGAGCAACTGCCCTTCCTTCACAACGGAATTGAAATCAACATACAGTTTCGCAATAATGCCGGACACCTGCGAGCCAACCTGCACAGTCGTGACGGCGTTCAGAGTTCCCGTTGCGCTGATGCTGACAACCACATCACCGCGGTTCACCTTCTCGAGCCGGTAAGTGATTTTGTCTCCACTGCTGCCATTCAACAAATAAAATCCGCCACCGCACAGAACTACTGCAACGATGACGATCAACCATATTCTCTTTTTATTTTTCATTGACCAGGCTGCTTTCCAATAGTATTGAACCGTGACTCGAAGAGAGCCCGCTCGACCACGCGATATGCGGGCTTGCTTGCCTTCGAATATATGTCTGAATGATGAACGGGCTGTACTCCGTCGGGCTGCACTCGCGCTGCCCACTCCTTGACATCCGAAAGAGGAAACTTCAACATATCATATCTCACCAAATCACAGAATTCATTCCACTCACGACTAAAGTTCAAGGAATCCGGCTGGAACGTGCTTGCGCTTTGGAACATAAGTTGGACAAGTGTGTCCATGGGAAGGTTTAACGCCTTGAACGGCCGTAAGTTTACACGGACCACGTCGCCTTGAGTCGATATCCGTTCAAGCAGCGGTTCATCGGATCGGATGGTGTCCAGCGAAGCAAGCTCGTCTCTGAGGTACGAGCGGACAGCAGTGGAATCGGTTAGAAAGTGCTCAACGCCGAAGTGCGCCTGGTAGAGCATCTTGTATACATCCTGTACCTGAAGAGAGGGTCTTAGGTGCTGATGATATTCCACGAGCCGCTTGACGCTCCAGGAAGAAGCGAACAGATCGGAATTATCAAAGTCCTGAAGAGAAAATCCCGAAGCGAGGAGAACGAGGCAAAGGACGAGCTTCATGCCTCCTCACAATTCTTCGATGGTCTTTCTGCCGGCGAAGCCGTCCGGTATGCGATGCCAGTAGCTGATATCATCCTCTCCCACCTTCCAACAGAGATACACTTCTTCACCATTCTTGCGAATGTGAGGAAAGTCGATAAGCCCATTATCGAGACCTTTTACAACGATGCCTTTCTTATCAAATCCCTTCACGATCTCAACAAGCGCTTCCATTTCCGGGGGAAACACGCCCGATCCGTTTGGCCCCATTCCGCCGAAATACTGGTGGCGGTAGATGTCCCAGCCTTTTGCGGAAAGCGCCTGTTTCAACTCGATGAGTTTGCTTGCCAACGCGTGAACAATCGTGAGCTCTTTGCGTGCCTCATCGAGTGTAAAGTGTTTTTTGTGGATGTAGCGAGCCATCCCTGAGAACGCCAGTTGTTGACTACGACGCAACCTTCCTGTCTGCGGCACCGCGGAATAACAAATATCCCAGCACCACGAATACAATAACTGCAATACCGTCATTCTGCCAAAGGAAATTCATATACCTGTAACCGACGGCAATAGGAAGAGGCAGACCGGTTTCATCATCGATAAAATTCGGAATAAAATTGAGAAAGGCTGCAAGGACTCCCAACAACGCACCGCCTGCGATCAGGCCGGAGGAAAAGAGGGTTCCTTCACTCTCTTCAGCGTTGTCCGGTTCACGCTTGTACCGCCGATCTGCAATTTTTCTCACGAGTCCCCCCACAAAAATCGGCAACGTCGACGAGAGTGGCAGGTAAAAACCAACCGCAAACGTGAGTGAATGGAACCCGATGAGTTCCATAAATAGGGCAATACTCGCCCCGATCATGATCAGCCCCCAGGGAAGTTTCTGCTCGAGCAACCCGCTGATGAGTACAGCCATCAAATTAGATTGCGGGGCTGCAAGGTCTCTTCCTCCAATGCCGTCAACACGTCGATACACGGCTTGCTTTGTTTGAGGATCAACGAGATAATTGCCGGGCTCGATTCCCTCTTCACCGACAACTCTGACCAGGAGATATGTTTTCCCATCCCGCCCCTGCATTTCCTCGGCTCTCTGCACGGCAATTGCCGGAGGTGAAAATGGTTTCTCAAGCACAATTTCTTTTGACTGGCTTTCATTCAATAACAGCATGGTAATGCCGACAACCGCGGCGGAAGTGACCACGCCAACGAGCAGGGCAAAC
>JBGPGQ010000337.1:0-3663 GCA_041483995.1 Bacteroidota bacterium | reverse complement strand
GTATTGAGAACTTTGGTGCATAGAGCTTTCCACCCGTCCCCTCAACCAATAGAGTGTTATCTTTTTTTCTAACAAGCACACCCAACTGGTTGAGGCCATTTGCCATCAGCGCGGTGTCGTCGCTATCCGATGCATTGCGGATAACTGATTCACCCTTCGCCAGTGCTGCACAGATCAGCGCACGATTGGTAATACTTTTTGAGCCGGGAACTTGAATCCGCGCATTAATTCGATCCAAGGGGATAATTTCTCTAACCATGTGTTTGAAACGTTCGTGCGAGAAGGCGCCTCATCACTTCCAGTTTAGGTTTTAGGCTTGAATACAACCGAAATTGCAGCGCCGCCTGATGAACATACATTTCAGTCCCCTGAATAATGGTTGCGCCAACACTTTGTGCGTCGCGTAATAGTCTGGTCATTGGAGGATTGTACACTGCGTCGAAGACTATTTTCTTCTTGAGAATCGACTTCGGCAACGGTGATTGATTTGCTCTAGGGACCATACCAACTGATGTCGCATTTACAAGAATATCAAAGCTGGTGTTCCGTACGTTCGCCTTTTTCACGTGTTCAAGCCCGAACTCATCAGCAAGTTGTTTTGCCTTCTTCTCGGTTCGATTGGTGATCAATACCGTTGCACCTCGATGCTTCGCTTCATATACAATTGCCCGTGCTGCCCCTCCTGCCCCGACAATCAGCAGACGTTTTCGTTTTACAACGACTACTTTTTCAATCGCATCAAGCGCCCCTGGTGCATCTGTGTTTGTGCCAAAGAATTTACTGCCGCGACGAATGATTGTATTCACGGCGCCAATTGCCTTTGCAGTGGGATTGATCGTATCAAGATACCTCATTACCGACTGTTTGTGCGGAATTGTTACGCTGAACCCGGCAAGCTGTGGTGCGATGTGCTTCATGAATTGCTCCAGATCGCGGACAGGAAACTTACAATACACAGCGTTCTTCCGAGCTCGTTGGAATAACGGATTGTGAATGTACGTCCCTTTGCTTTGCCCTAGTGGATTTCCAATCACACCATACACCTTCGTTGCAGACGTCAGCGCGTTGGCTTTATACAAGTTCTTCAGTTCCGTGGCAGAAATTTGTCCGGGAGCAGCAGTCACTCCCACATCCGGCGAGGCGTATGTTGCCCAACCGCCGAATTTCTTGTAGAGAATCCTGCTTGACTCCCCACATTCACCCATCGCTATTGAGACGGCGTTGCGCCTGTCAGTTCGGGCAAGGGAAAGAAACTTGAATGCATGACGAATATCGGAAGCATCATCCGCTGTGTAAGCAAGCTTGATGACATTGGCATTGGTTGCCGCAAGCGTCGTGTAGAGTTTCGTAACATCAAAAAGGTCGGCGTCGAACAAGTGGACAGAAACAATAACCTTCGTATCATTCTGCCGTTGTATGAATTCCTGCAAGGTTCGCGGGCTCATACTGAGCTCGATATCCACATAGTTGGCCCCAAACGCAGAAGCCATCTCAAGCATCTCAATTCTCTCACGCTCAGCACCCCTGAACGCGCCTCCCTCCCATTCAGGTCTGCACGTTACTATCGTCGGCTTCTTTGTGGCAGCAAGAAGGCGGGCGATGTTTGCCTGGTTGATGAGATCGAGACGGAATTCAAACATGTCGGCGTACCGAGCCGAGGAGGTAACCTGTGAAAGCGCCTCACGCATGCTCGGTCCTATGATGGAAACAATGATCATCTCGATTTTCCTAAAAGTTCCTTGATGAATGGTGTCGGCACATCTACGCCAACGACTGAATGACCGATCCTTTTCAACAAGACAAACTTTGCAGCAACCCCATCGGACTTTTTATCTGCATAGAGTGCATCGAGAAACTTTGACGCATTCTTGATGCGAGGAAATGTCGTCGGGAGTTTCAGTCTCTTCAACACATTCAGCAGTCTGGTGTACCCTCGTTGATCCAACAATCCCATCTTCATCGAGATTAAGCTCTCAGCAACCAGACCAATCGACACGGCCGCACCATGTGGAACCATACACTCCGTTGCAGCCTCCACTGCGTGTCCGATAGTATGACCAAGATTCAAGGTCTTTCGCAGACCTGATTCAAACTCGTCATTCTCAACAATTGCAGCCTTTAAACCAACAGACTGCGTAATGAGTTTGGAAAGAAGTCGAACATTGGTTTTGGTTACGTTTGACGTTACCCGCTCAATCTGAGCAAAGAATTTCTTGTCAGATGCGGCGGCGATCTTTACTACTTCAGCAAGCCCGAGTCTGAATTCAGTTGTGGATAACGTCCGCAGCACGTTCGGATCAATATACACTGCTGATGGTTGATGAAATGCGCCGATCAAGTTCTTTCCTTGAGGATGATCGATGCCTACTTTGCCTCCAACACTACTATCTACCTGACCTAGTAAGGTCGTCGGTACTTGAATGTACTTGATCCCACGTAGTATCGTCGCGGCCACATAGCCGGCAACATCCCCAACAACTCCACCACCGAGAGCAATCACCAGGCTGCTGCGCTTGATGCCGTTTATGAGCAGTTGCGTATGGAGTGCATTTACCGTGTCGGAATTCTTCGATTGCTCGCCCGCGGGAAAGTCAATCAGTACGGCATCCACACCACGGGCGTTGAGCCCTTCCAATAACCGCCTGCCGTATAGTCGTTGCACGTTGGAATCCGTAATGATAGAAATGGTACGATCCTTCCACTCACGCGCAATAATTGCGGGCAATTCTTTCAGAATACCCGGTCGAACCATGATCGCATAAGACCGATCGAGCGTCTGGTTCAATCGCACACGTATGGTTTGAATCATCGCATTCGTTCCGTTTGAAGAACAAAAAAACCTTCACCAATTGCGGCGAAGGTTTCTTCTAAAGTCGGATTTCAGATTTCAACAAGAAGACGATATCACTCCACCGGACGCTTAAGGCGCTCGCAATAATACCACCAATATTTTGGAGTGAAATTCTTCATTGGCTGTTGGTTTGATAATACGGCTTCGAGAGCAGAAAGTCAAGGAGCGGGCTCAATCTTGGAAGTCCGATTGGATTTTTGTATCTTGAAACGGTTCTGCCCCGCAGAGATTCATTTCAACAGATACGAAATCACTTGCAGAAGCAATACGTCCGCTCGCTTTTCGATTCCATCGCATATCGCTATGATCTTCTTAACCATTTGTTGAGTGGCGGCATAGATTTCTACTGGCGAAGAAGCGCGATTGAGCATTTGCACGACCTACGGCCTCGACGGATACTTGATGTCGCAACTGGAACGGCAGACCTTGCCCTTGCATCGGTTCGTCTAAGGCCCGACAAGATAATCGGGATTGATATTGCGGAAGAGATGTTGAGACTCGGCAGAGTCAAGATAAAACAAAGGGGGTATGACTCGATGATCTCGCTGCAAACCGGGGACGCAGAAAGTCTTCAGTTTGAAAGCGGCTTTTTTGATGCTGCAACCGTCGCGTTTGGAGCGCGTAATTTTGAGGACCTTGAGAAGGGGTTGACGGAGATGCATCGAGTACTTCGCCAGGGCGGCAAGATTGTTGTATTGGAATTCTCCCGACCGAAGCATTTCATTCTCAAACGACTCTACCTTTTCTATTTCTTGAATATTCTACCAACCATCGGACGCATTGTTTCACGAAGCAAGGAAGCATACTTATAC
>JBGPGQ010000336.1:0-3675 GCA_041483995.1 Bacteroidota bacterium | reverse complement strand
GAAACATTTCATCCATGTGGTACGTGCAAACATGACCGTATAGCCTCGCGGATCACGGTCAGCTCCAGTGGTTTAACAAAGAAGTACTCGGCACCAAAGGCTTTAGCGTCCTGCTCACTGATGGAATTGGGATATCCGGTGATCACGATAATCGGGAGATTCGGCTGCTGAGCTTTCACCTGTAATAACAATGTCGCTCCCGACTGTCCCTTCAGTCTCACGTCCGTGATGACCAAATCCACGTGATGGTGTGTAAGCTTTGCGATCGCTTCCTCGGCACTTGCCGCAGGAATCATGCTGCACTGTTCCGTCTTGAGAAGATCACTGAAGGCAGCTCGGATGTTCTCGTCGTCGTCGACGACCAAGACTTTGCGCTGAGATGACATGTTCTCTTTTGGGTGTTCACGAAGAAGTAACCAACCATTATGCCAAACGAGCTCACGTCAAAGATGGCCAAACTGAACCCGTTTTAAGGATTTTGAAGGGGATGAAAGGAGGGGGGTTAAATATGTGTAAAGAACTACTTGTCAGAGTGGAAAGAATCTGTTGTCACAAAGGCGACAAGCGGATGTTAGCCCCGAAATAACTTCGCGTTGGTTCTGTACTTGGTCATGAGCCGTTGGAAATTCTGACGTGTCATCTTCGATGCCTTTGCTGCTGCAGTGACATTCCCGCGATGTTTCTTCAATTGCTCCAGAAGAAATTGACGCTCGAACATTGCAAGTAGGTGCTTTCGGGATTTACTGAAGGCGGGGCTTATTATCGGCAGCATGCTCTCTTTTCCAGTGGTGGTGTGGATCATCTCTTGAATCGTTGTGGCAGGAATCAGGTCACCGTTGGTCAGCATGACAGCCCGTTCGACGAGATTCTCCAGCTCGCGCACATTTCCAGGGTACGAATACGTCTGGAGCAAAGCCCTTGCGTCTTCCGCGAACGCACGAACCGATTTCTGCAACAGTGTGTTATATTTCGCGAGGAAGTACTGGGCGATGGACGGCACATCGTCCAGGCGTTCCCTCAATGGCGGTAACTGAATCGTGACAACATTAAGACGATAATACAGATCCTCCCTAAAATTTCCTTGCTTGACTTCGTTTTCGATATTCCGGTTTGTTGCCGCTATGAAACGGGCGTACACGTGAACAATAGTGTTGCCACCAAGCCGCTCGAATTCCCGTTCCTGGATGACCCGAAGAAGCTTCTGCTGGAGGTGGGGAGAGAGATTTCCGATCTCATCCAGGAAAATTGTACCTGCCGCGGCCATCTCGAACTTCCCAAGTTTTCGTTCGTTTGCACCGGTGAACGCACCTCTCTCGTGCCCGAAGAGCTCCGATTCCAACAACGCCTCCGGAAGAACCGTGCAGTTGATCGCAACGAACGGGTCAGCCGACTGAGCGCTGTTCGTGTGAATTGCCCTGGCAACAAGCTCTTTGCCCGTTCCGCTTTCTCCGATGATCAAGACCGAAGTATGGTTGGTTGTCGTTGAGATCGATCCGATGAGTTTGTACAATTCCTGCATGCGTTTGCTACTTCCCACGATCCTGTGGCGGGCAATGTCTTCATCGTTGAGTGAACCATCAGATTCACCCTGCGGTGCCGGGACTGAGATGCTTGAAATAGCCCTTTGCGCCACCTCCCGGATTTTTTTCACATCCAGCGGTTTAGTCAAATACTCGAACGCACCAAGTTGCATCGCCCTGATAGCAGTCTGCATTGTACCATGGCCAGTAATGATAATGATCGGAACCGTCTGATTTCGATCTTTGATCATTTTCAATGTTTCGAGTCCATTCAGTTTCGGCATCGTGATGTCCATGAACACAGCAGCAGGCTTATCCTTCGACATCTTCTCCAACGCTTCCTCACCATCCCGCGCGACAATACACCGATAGCCATCCTTTTTCAGCACTTGTTTGAATGCATAGAGGATGTTCTTGTCGTCATCAACGATCAGGATCTTCTCCCCTCGCTTGTTCATGTCAGCCTCTCCCTGGAAAACGGCAGATAGACGCTGAACTTTGTCCCACGCCCCAGCCTGCTATCTACCAGAACGACTCCCCCATGTGCATTTACCGTACGCTTTACCATTGCAAGACCGAGACCCGTACCGTTCGTTTTCGTTGTAAAGAACGGATCAAACACACACTGCAAGTGGTCGTGCTCAATGCCTCTTCCCGTATCACTGACTTCTATGAGAACACACTCTGTTCCTTTTTTCAGGATGATCTCCTTCCCGTGTGCGATGCTATCTTTGGGCGGTGCATTCGCATCGACAGAGAATTGGTGAAGGGTCCGTCGGAGTCGGGTTTTCTCCGTGAGGATATGGATCTCGTTGCGACGTCTCCGAGCCTCGCCGTCATCCATCGCCTGTACAGCGTTCAAAAAAATGTTTACAAGCGCTTCTTTGAAGTGAACTGTGTCGACTGGCACCCGGGGCAGCGTTGGATCAAGCGTCTTCTTCACGACAACGTGTGTTTTCCGGGCATGCATCTTAACAAACTCGAGACTCTCGTTGACAAGGTCATTCAGCACTGCCGTTGTGTATTCCATTGGTTTCGGACGGGCAAAATCGAGCAGTTCCTTCACAATCTGTTCCATATGATCGATCGAATTCAATGCGACAGCAAGGGACTTCTTTTCTGAGCGGTTCAGTTTCTTCGCTTCCTTCTGGAGTTGCAGGATCATCTTAATTGAGGTCAGGGAGTTTCGAAACTCATGTGCGATGATGGCAGACATCTCACCCGCGGCACTCAGCTTCTCCGTCCTGAGCAGATTCTGCTCAAGCCGTTTTCGCTCAGTCACGTCAGTGATAATCTCCAGAACAGAAGTGATTTCTCCGTCTGTTTTCATGGGTACGGCAATATGCTCGATAAATCGCTTCTGTCCATCATTTCCATTCTTTTCGTCAACGTGAGCCACTGTCCTCCCGCTTGTAAGCACCTGCTCACAGATGCAGTGCTGACAGAAGCCGCCAGTGCAGAGAACGGAGCGACAATCAAGTCCTCGCACATTTCCAAGTTCATGATCTGTCACTACCGAGAATGCAGCGCTTGCAGTCTGGATGCGAAGGTCCTTGTCTAGCAACACAAAAGCGCTGGGGACATTGTCAATGATTGCCTTGAGTTTCGTTTCTTCTTCAGAGAGTTCATGTGTGCGTTGCTGCACCGTCTCCTCGAGGGTCGCACGATGCCGCTGGATCTCACGTTCGTGCTCCATCAGAGACGCAGCCATGGTGTTGAACTGCTCGCCCAGTTTTTCAATCTCATCGCCCGTGTTCACGCGGAGGCGATGCTCGTAACTCCCTTTTGCAATGATCTCAGCACCGCGCTGCAGCTCCCCGATGGGTTTGGTGAATTGACGCGTGGCAAGCAAACCCAGTGCAACAGCGCCCCCGAGAACCAGCAACAGAGACCCTCCGAATGTTAGCGCATAGGAGCGTACCGGGCCCAGAACCGCCTCCTTTGAGACACTCTCAAGAACAAATATCGGCGCTGTGAAGCCTTCAGAGAACGCGGTGTTATGCGCAATGGGTTGGCCGGCAAAGAGTGGAGCGTAGGAGATAATCTCATCAATCCCTTGCGAAAGAGTTCCCTCTTTGCCCGACAGCAGGATCGGTACTATTGACGAAGGGTAGTCGCGCCCCAGGTTGGCTTCTTCTCTCGATGCAAGAAGTTT
>JBGPGQ010000335.1:0-3677 GCA_041483995.1 Bacteroidota bacterium | reverse complement strand
CCGCTCGCAGCATCATTGGCGCCCAGGATGGGTTGGTCTCTCTGGCTCTTATCCTCGTCATGTTCGGCGCGAGGTCGTGTGTCCCAATGAGCGCAAAGCAACACGCGGAAAGTTGCTTGCGGGTTGAACGCTGCAATGATATTCGTCAGCCGGAGCTTCTCGCTGTTGTACCCGATATGTGAGAATTCCTGGAGTTGAACATCGTCCGCAAACCTCCTCATTTCAGAAGCAAGAAAGTTCAAACACTCAGCATGACCCTTTGAATTCGGATTGCGAGGGCCGAATGAGACCTGCTGTTTCAAGTATTCGAAAGCGTTTTGCCCTGAGAAAACTGGTATCGCAGTCAATGCTGGAGTTGCGGTTTGCATTTGTGCCTGTTCCTTGGACGCTGAGTTTCGAGGCTCTTCCTTCGCGCAGTCAAGCAGACACATGCTGAGGAGAGCAAGAAATAGTGTTTCTTGCATGAGAAAGTTGATGTAGTGAATGCAAGAAATTAGTCAAAACGGTTCCTAAAAGCAAAAGTACTGTGCAACCTTTTTGAGGAGTTGGTCGTCTAAGAGGTAGCATTCTCACCATCACTACTTTGCTCCAAAGGAGGATTTTATGATTCGTATTTCGAGGACATATCTGACTATTGCCGTACTCGTGCTCTGCATAAGCGTTTCGCTGAGTGCCGATCGAAGGTTCGAGAAGAAGTTTTCTGTCAACTCAGGCGGAACCTTCACACTCTCGACTGATGTAGGCTCGGTTGATATCGTGGGTACCAATTCCAATGAAGTGTCGATTGTAGCAGATCTGCGAGGCAGGGAACGGGACATTAACGATTTTGAAATTAACGCCGTTAAAACCGATAATGGAGTTGAAGTAACGGGAAGGGGAAGAAAATCGAATTGGTTCTGGAATTCAAAT
This sequence comes from Bacteroidota bacterium, assembly GCA_041483995.1. Taxonomy (GTDB): domain Bacteria; phylum Bacteroidota; class Ignavibacteria; order UBA10030; family UBA6906; genus JBGPGQ01. The sequence goes on along the minus strand of JBGPGQ010000335.1, from coordinate 2,768 downwards.
GATATGGATGTTCGCTACACCGTTCGGGTTCCTCATGAATACAACCTTCGCCTGAATACGTCCGGGGGTGATATTGGAATCAGTACCGTTAAGGGAAAGGTACAGGGAGAGACTTCAGGTGGTAACATACGGCTTGCAGATATCGAAGGGGAAGTTAATCTTAACACATCTGGTGGAAATATCAATGTTGACAAGGCGGTGGGAAGCGTTCACATGGAAACCTCCGGAGGAGAGATTGAGCTGGCAATGGTCACTGGCGATGTTGATGTGAGCACGTCCGGCGGCAATATTCGCATCAGCGATGTCACTGGAAAAGTGAGAGCAGAAACATCGGGCGGTGATGTAATTGTCAGGGTTAAGAAAGAGAACAGGGGGGTATACGCTGAAACCTCTGGTGGTGATATTGAGATCGCGGTTGCGAAGGATATCTCTGCAAACATCGACGCATCCACGAGTGGAGGCGAGGTAACATGTGATCTCCCCATTACCATGTCCGGCAAGATTGATGAAAGCAGGATTCGAGGCACTGTGAATGGTGGCGGCAATACAATTCATGCCCATACATCCGGTGGAAATGTAAGGATTCGTGCGACGGAATAGGATACAGGTGAACTACATTTTGCCGCGTTGTAGTTCACTCAAGAGTATTCCAATGCGATCTTGAATCTGTCTGTACTTTGCTACACCGGTTGGGTAATTCTGCATTAACATGGCAAAAGCAAGCAACTCCCCATCTGCCGTGCGGACATAACCCGAAAGCGCGGATGCACCGCTCAAGGTTCCGGTCTTTGCGCGAAGGTTATGTTCAGCAGTCGTGCCTCTGAATCTGTTGGAGAGCGAGCCGTACTCACCCGCAATGGGTAGTGAATTATAGAATGACGCAAAATGCTTCGGGTTATTAGCCATTGCAACAAGTAGCTGGATGAGTGCATCAGCAGAGAGCAGGTTGTAGCGCGACACCCCCGACCCATCTACAATAACAATCTTCGTTGTGTCAATTCCAACCCCAGTCAAAAACGTTTTCACCACCGAGGCGCCGGCCACTGCACTCCCCGGAAGGCCGTGTTTTTCAACACCCAGTGTCTTTAGCAGATTCTCCGCAGAAAGATTGTCGCTGACCTTGTTCATGTATGTAACGACAGAATCAAGTCTGTGTGAATAGCGCGTCACTTCCACCAACCCTGAAGGCATCGTGTCGATACGAGTGTCTCGTATGTCAAAGCCGTAACGCTGCAACCGTTCCGAGAGCAAGGCAAGCGTGTACTGTTCGGGCTTCCACACACTCAGAGTACGACTCATAGCAGAATCTCCTACCTTCATCTGTCCGGTAATCCGGATGGCATTCGATCGTTCTTTCCCGCGCCTGTTCACATCGAGGGGTTGCAATACTGAGTCGGTTACGGTTGTGCCTCCATTTTCAATTGAGAAATAATTTATTGCCTGATCTGTCGTAATCACAAGTGAATCACCTGCCGACTTGCCAGGCCGAAGTTTCATTTTAACTGCGTTGCTGTTGACTGAAAGCGGAGAGATGAACATTGCTGTCGGGTCAGGCTCATCATCCCAAGCCCAACCCGATCCCCAATAACGATCATCAAAATATGATACGTCACTGATGATCGCCCATTCCTTTCTTCCTTCCAATCGTCCAGCAAGCATTGCCGCTATCGAATCGAGATCGGCAGTAGAGAGCAGTGGATCGCCACATCCTTTGACGTAGATGATTCCTGCAGTGGTATCCAGACCCACAACTGTTGAAATGAGAAAGTCCTCGCCCAATTCTTCAAGTGCCGTTGCAGCCGTAAGCAATTTTTGATTCGAAGCCGGATTGAAAAGCAATGACGAGTTAAGGGAGTACAACGTCTCGCCAGTGCTTGGCGAAACAACTTTCAGAGCAACATTGGAAGGTGGAAAGAGAGAATCGGAAAGTAGATAGTCAATCCGACTTTGCAATGACGGGTACGGTGAGGTGCTCAGCAACCTCGGAGGAGCGTCGTTATGACGCGCAAAACGGGATGTGGATGAACATCCGATGCAGATCACCGTACAAAGAATGAACAGAAGTATTGGTTTCATGCGTTCGCTTCAGTTGATTACGAGGCTATTTGTCGCTATATTTATGCAAATTTTACATCGTTCACAACTGTTGATGAGTAATGCTCGGGACACTGAAAAAACTGTTTGGCAGTAAACATGAAAAAGACGTCAAGTCTCTTCGCCCGGTCGTTGAAGAGATCAATGAACATTATGCGAAACTACAAGACCTCTCCGATGATGATCTTCGCGCAAAAACAATGGAATTTCGCTCGAAAATCCAGGAAGGTATCAAAGACACTGAAGCAAATATTGCTTCACTCAGGGGACAACTATCTCAAGACCTCGTTGGCAAACCACGGGAAACAATTCTCGATCAGATTGATGAGCTTGAAAAAGAGAAAGATGACACCATCGCTGATACGCTTGAGGAACTTCTCCCGGAAGCGTTTGCAGTCGTAAAAGATGCATGCAGGCGGCTCGTTGGACAAACGTTTGACATTCTTGGAAACAAAACTCTGTGGGATATGGTACCGTTCGATGTGCAGCTTATCGGCGGGATCGTTCTGCACCAGGGAAAAATTGCGGAGATGGCAACTGGCGAAGGGAAGACACTCGTTGCAACAATGCCGGCGTATCTCAATGCGCTTCCCGGTCGGGGCGTCCATATCGTTACTGTGAATGACTACCTTGCAAAGCGCGACAGCATCTGGATGGGCAAGGTGTATGAATTT
>JBGPGQ010000334.1:0-3691 GCA_041483995.1 Bacteroidota bacterium | reverse complement strand
TCTTTGCATCCGAACCAAAGTACAGTGTCTGCGAACCACCCTTGCTGTCGGTGATTGTCACCACGTTCAGTGCATCAAGCGGATTCACACTCGCTTTTGTCTGCTGTGAAGCCAGTCGTGGTGCCGGCCCTACCCCGGTAAGATAGAACTTACCCGCCCTCGTAGCTTTCTTCCAGTATCCTTTGCCCTGGTCGATAGTCGTGGAAATCGGATATCCGGATAGATACTTGAACCAATGCGAGGCTGCAAGCGGAATACCCGCATCCGTCGTAATCGTTGTCGTGTCAACGGTGCCTGTCACAGAACCGACGATGTTCCAGCCTGCCACGACAACAAGTGAATCGCTGTTGCGGGCTGCACCCAACCCTCCAAAATCATTCACACCACCCGATGCAAATTTCTCCCAGTATCCAACACCATTTGCCAGCCTGTAGGCCTGCTGGTAGCCGAGTGTTCCAGCAAAATTGAACGCATACGGAAACGCTGCACCCGGGAAGAGGGTCCTGACCGAGTCGTGCGGACCAGGTGACGGCGCGGGAACGGTGATCGGATTGGAGATAAGGTTCCAGCCCGCTGCGAGACTGACATTGATCGAGCTGCCTGAGATTTCGTCTGCCCCCATGTCCGGCGTCGAAACGTTGCGTGCATTGCCATCAATATCATCGGTGATTCCCACTACCGGCGCACCCAAGTTGTTCGCAGGGGAGGAACTCTGCAGATGCAAATCAGTCGAGCTTACATACAAAGGATTTGCCGAGATGCTGGCCGTATCCAGGCCCGTCGTGGTTTGCCACGCCACCAGTGTCGATTCATCCGATGCGAGGAACAACCCGAGAACGCCACCACTACCATTGACAAAATAATCATTGTGATTTACAAACAGCACCGTAGCAGTAGTCTCGGAAGCAGCTACTGCATAATGCCTTCCCGTACCGGTTCCGTTGGAGCGGGCATTCATCGAGATATTATTACGAGCATACAGGTTGGTCGCCTGATCACGCTTCACCAGACCGTATGTGGATCCACCGGCGATGCCGCTTCCGCCAATGTACACCGAGTTGTAGTCGATGTTGCACGAATTCGCCAGGAATCCAAAGTAGTCAATACCACGGATGGTAGCGGTCAAGTGTGTGTCAGCATCGATGTAGACAAAGTTGTTGTAAATCGACATCGACATGGTCACACTGCCGGCTCCGAAATATTCAATGCCTTCAATAGTCGGGCTGGACGATGAAGTCTTCAAGTTGTGTATCTTATTCTTGGAAACGACAGTTGATGGAGCACTTTGAAGATATATACCCGTAGGTGAGCCAACCGACGAATCTGTTTTAATATCGCACTGGGTTATCGTCGTGATACTTGCGCTTCCACCGACATACACGCCGTACGTATTAAAGTTCGAGACATTAATGCGCTGAACCGTGTTACTGCTGTCACTCGCCGGGGCCGCACTGCCTGAAACATACACGCCCACGGCAGGCTTCGTCGTCGAATTCGTCACATCGCAGTCCTGAATTGTATTCGAGTTGTTCCCCACACCCGCTGTCGATGTTCCGATTACAAGGACACCGCTTCCTGTAGATGTGTTGGAACCTTTCAGGATACAGTACTTCGTTGTATTGTTAGACGCCCCATTGATGAAGCGAAGCGCAACACCTGAGGTCGAGGTATTCTCAATTGTCAAATCCTTGCTTGAGCCAACCCCGCCGGAACGTCCATCAATGATGACGTTGTCGGCACCGTTGAGGTCAATGGTCACTGCGGCCGAGCTTGTGATGGTGACTGCCGCTGTAATCCGGTTGGGCCCCGGGCCGCTTGGTTCAATAGTAATTGTGTATGGACCTCCTGCGGTATAAGCCACCGGATTCAACACCGGGGCAATTGTATCAGAGATTGAAGTGATAACGCTCAGAATAATATTCCCACTAACAACACTATTGTTGATTGCGTCAAAGGCATCCTTGAGCGTTGCATAGAATCCACCCGTGCCCACGGTTTTTGTTCCGGAAATTGTTGGAACCAATCTGTAAGAATGTGGAGATGCAACCGTCGCATTGGGCGGATTGATGGTCGGGCTTGTACCTGCAGGATTGGTGCCGGAATTTCCGGCGCTGTCTTGCGCGGCAACGTAGTAGTAGACCGTGTCGCCGGTGGTTGCCCCAATGCCCGAATGCGAGATTGTAAATGTCCACGTATTCGTCGGACTCTCGGTCCCTGTTCCGGGGGTGTACGCTCCTGCTACACCCTTCTTATAATAGATGCGTGGAGAGCCGCCCGCAGATCGCTGAACACCGGAGTGCAGACTGCCTGATCCCGGGTCAGTGATTGTGGTGGCCAGGGTACGTGACGTTGATGTGGTGTCATTTGTAAGATTCGTATATGAGATTGCCGGAGCGAAAACATCAACAGCGGGGGGTAAAAACGTATACATCTGCCCCGTTGCAGGTTTTGTCGCCAGAGTTGTGACTTCCGATAATGAACTTGCGCCAGGACTTGTTCCGGTGCCATCCAACGAAATGAAGTTCCCATTCCCTGTATCGGCAGCCGTGATACCAATGGAAGCGCTGGTAGAACTCACGGCATCGGGATCCTGCCTGTAGATGAACTCAATTTTTCCGTCGGCTTCATACAGCTTTACCTGGAATGAGATTTGCGCACCGGTTGCGAGATAATTCCACTGAACACTATCCCACTCGGCAGTGAACACATGAGTTCCGACTCCACCATCTGTCTCGTACCTGAAATTTCCAGCAAATGTCTCGAGGTCATCCCATAGAGGGCCTATGACCGGTCGCTGTAACGGGAATCCAGTCTTAAGTCCGTTTGTCTGTGTACCTGATCCTGATGCAAAAGCAGTCCCAAGCGCCAGCCAACCATTTGTGTTGGCGTGAACCTGGGTGTACGAATTTCCGTTATAGCTGAATGTAAAACCGAGTGGAACATTATTATAGTACCCATCATCAGATGAGCCACCTGACAAGGCAGGGGCTGTCGGCGCCGGCAGGGTAGTAAACGAACCACTGCTTGCCGTAAAAGTCATGCTCCCCATAAGAGGTGCGACAGTGAGCGTACCGGAGAGCGTATCATTTCCTCCGTTTGAGTCGCCACCCAAAAGAGCAATCGCGCGAATGGTATACGTACCCGCACTGAGCCCGAGAACGGAGTCAAATGTCACTTGCGTAGTAGCAAACGGTGCGAGAGGGACAGATGTTGTTTTCAGATTGTTGTAGATTAGTGCAGGGTTGAGTATTTGATATCGAATACTCGTTCCTGGGGGAATCACAGCGCCACCAACGTTTTGAAAAGTCGCTTTCGGAGCAAAATGGACGCCGGGGGTCATTCCTCCGCCGTTCACCGGTTGATCCAATGACACAGACCCAAAATCATTTGTTGGGGGCGAGCCAAGTCTTACGTTGTCAAGGAAGAAGTTCTGACCAAAATGATTGCGCCCCAAGAACACAACACAAACGGAATTTCCTACAACACTGGCACCAAGATTATATCTTCTGGTTCCCCATTGTCCCGCCGAAGGAAGCCAATTTGAAGTGGTTCTGATCGCAGTTGAATCATCGATCGAAAGAACGTCGAGCAGGGTTGGGAATGACGCCCCTCCATCAGTGGAAAGATATACTTCCACCGTATCAGGTGTTGTGGCAGTAGTCGGGTATTCGCAATATGCGTAATCATATAT
>JBGPGQ010000333.1:0-3695 GCA_041483995.1 Bacteroidota bacterium | reverse complement strand
GTCGGCGGCCAAAGAGCGAAGCACAACCTGGGCCACACCTTCCGAAATCGCCGGATTCAAGATGCGGGGAGATGTGATATGGGATAAGGGGCCAAGCGCGGGCATTTCGACCGCGTGGGGTTCTTGGCGGTCGGCAAGCAACCCGACCTTGCGGGACGTTCACGAACATATCCTCATCTTCTCGAAGGGAAGCTACGCCCGTGTGAAAGGCGAGCGGAAAAACACAATTAGCAAGGAGAACTTCCTTCAATGGACAAAGAGTGTCTGGACGTTCCCTGCTGAACGCGCCAGGAAAGTCGGGCATCCGGCGCCATTTCCAATTGAGCTGCCACGGCGATTGGTTGACCTTTACACATTCGAAGGCGATATTGTGCTTGATCCTTTTTGCGGTAGCGGCTCAACGTGCATCGCAGCAAGACTTGCCGGAAGAAACTACGTTGGATACGAACTTAAGAAAGAATATGTGACTCTTGCAGAGGAACGAATCCGACTGAGCGGTCAGCCGGATGGTAATGGTGTGAAGAAGAAAACCTCTCGCAAAAAGTGAACTCAACCCCCTCTCTCCTTCTCTTTGTAAGAGAAGGGGATGGGAGGATGAGTTGTTAACAAAACCCAAGGAATACTGCAAACCTCAACATGAACGAAACAATACTCGACGTAAAAAACCTCACCAAACGCTACGGCGACCTGCTTGCCGTTGATGGGGTCACATTTAATGTGGCACGCAAGGAGATTTTTGGCATCCTCGGTCCGAATGGCGCGGGAAAAACAAGCACGCTCGAAATGATCGAGACCCTCCGCCCGATTGATGGCGGTGAGGTCTTCCTGAACGGTCTCGATGTGCGAAAAGGCCCGCAGGCCGTGAAGAGACTCATCGGGGTACAGCTTCAGTCATCGTCATTCTTTGATAAACTGAACCTGAAAGAACTTCTCTTGCTGTTTGGTGAGATGTATGACCGGGTTGTTGACCCGGTTGCACTGTTGCGTGAAGTGGAATTGGAAGACAAGGTCAAGTCGCAGGTTGGACAACTTTCCGGCGGACAGAAACAGCGCTTCTCCATTGCTGCCGCGCTCGTCAATGAGCCGCTGGTTATTTTCCTTGATGAGCCGACCACCGGCCTGGATCCACAGTCTCGCCGACATTTGTGGGGCGTCATCAAACGTATACGGTCGGAGGGAAAGACCATCGTGCTGACGACGCATTACATGGAAGAAGCAGAGGAACTTTGTGACCGCGTGGCTATTATGGATCAGGGAAAAATCATTGCGCTTGCGCCGCCCCAGGAACTTATCACGCGACTCCTTGCACGGGGATTCAAGAAGGAACGTGTTGAACGCCTTGCGAACCTCGAAGACGTTTTTCTGAATCTGACCGGCCATATATTGAGGGAGGACTGATGAGGCTGAAGTGGAAATTGACGCTTGCGTCCATCAAGATGCTCTTCCGTCAGAAAGAAGCGATCATCTGGTCGATTCTCCTGCCGCTTTTCATGATCTTCCTGTTCTGGTTCGTGAAGTTCAATGGATTAGGTCACATTGATCTTGGCGTCGCAAACCATGCAGGAGAGAAATCGGCAAAGCTGCTCGAATCATTGAAGAGCGTGAAAACGCTGAAGGTTCACGAAGGAACGGAAGAGGCCGAGCTGGGTGAACTTGAAAAAGGCGAGCGTGAGATGGTGCTGGTGATCCCGGAATCATTCAACCCAGCGGCAACCAGTTCTCTAACGGCATTCGTCAACGATGCAAAGCCACAGGAAGCCCAGCTTGGGGCGCTTCTGCTGCAGCGGGTGATGGATGAGCTTGCGTTCGAGCAATCGTCGTCGCTGGGCAGGGCAATCATCAAAACGCAGCCGATGAAGAGCCGTAATCTTACCTACATTGATTTTCTTGTGCCGGGAATTCTCTCCATGTCCATCATGCAGATGGGCATCTTTGGCGTTGCGTTCAGTTTCGTCTCGTTGAAGAAGCGCGGCATCCTCCGTCGCCTTTGGGTCACGCCGATGAACCCGAACGATTTCATCCTTGCACAGGTTGCCACACGACTTATTGTGGTGATGATGCAGATTACCGTAATGATTGCTGTCGGGTATTTCTTTTTTGATCTGCACTTTATCGGAAGCGTTGTAAACCTGTTTCTCGTCGGCATGCTCGGCGCGGTTGTGTTTCTTGCGATGGGGTTTGCGCTGGCGGGAGTTTCGAAGTCCGAGGATCAGGTTGCACCACTGGCAAACATTATTGCCATGCCCATGATGCTGCTTTCCGGAGTCTTCTTCAGTCGCTCCAACCTTCCGGGTTTCATTCACGTTGTCACGGATTATTTTCCCCTGACATATCTTGCAGACGCCATGCGTAGCATCGCAATTGATGGGTCATCGCTTATACAGGTGGGTCCACAGTTGATCGGACTGGCGGTCTGGTGCGTGATTTCCTGTTTTGTCGCGGTGAAGATGTTTCGGTGGGAGTGAGGAGATTTCCTTTGCGACCTGCTCAAGAGACAATCCAACTATCAACCTGACAGACAAAAATGAAATGGATAACCAGAGAACGACCAAAGATTGACCGGATTGCCTGTCCGTGGCTCATAAAAAAGTTTGTGGACAAGGAAGCCGAATTTATTTATGTGCCTGCTGACCAGGTGATGACAAAAGCGAAAGAGTTGGATGCAATTCCCTTTGACATTCCCAACGTGGAGTATGGACACGATGGAAGCTTTTGCACCTTTGATGCAATCATTAAGAAACATAACCTCACCGACCCTGCACTACTTCAACTTGCGGTGATTGTTCGGGGAGCTGACACCAACCGTTTTGACATTGCACCGCAAGCAGCAGGACTGTGGGCAATTTCAGCAGGACTTTCACATAACTACAAGAGCGATTTTGAAATGCTTGCAATCGGCATGAAGATGTATGATGCTCTGTATAGCTGGGCTAAGTATGTTCACAAAGAAAAACACGCATGAGTCCTGATGAAAGAGTGCCACTAGACTGTGAGGATGCGTCATAATGAAAACATTGTTGATGATGTTGTTGTTTCTCCCGGCCATTACTGTTTCTCAAGCAGCCGACTGGCAGCCAGTTGAGAAGGTTCTTGGCAGAAAAGGAACCGTGCAAGGATATGTTTTCAAAGTTGCATTCCCTCGTTCAGACTTACGAGTCCATGTAGGGGAGGTGGCAATTGAGCCTGCTCTTGCGCTCACGTCGTGGATTGCCTTCAAGAATAGCGGCGATCAGTCAATGATGATGGGTGACCTCGTGCTCTTGGATGCAGAGATTTCTCCCGTTCTGGAAAAACTCGTTGCCAATGGCCTTGAAGTCACTGCCATACACAATCATATTGTTGGTGAGTCACCAAGTGTAAAGTATCTTCATTTCGGCGGACACGGTGATGCCACGAGGCTTGCCCAGGCAATGATCGCTGTTCTTTCGGTTACTAAAACTCCCCTCGCTTCACCACAATCCCCTCCGACTCCAACCATGTATGATTGGTCGAAGGTGGAATCAATTTTGGGAAGATCGGGTGTGCGCAAGGGGAACGTTCTGCAATTCGGGATTCCAAGAGCCGAGACGATAACTGAAAACGGCATGGAGATTCCGCCATTCATGGGAATGGCAATTGCACTCAATCTCCAATTGGTTGGAGAGAAGGCTGCTACGACAGGCGACTTTGTTCTTCTTGGAAGCGAAGTGAATCCG
>JBGPGQ010000332.1:0-3715 GCA_041483995.1 Bacteroidota bacterium | reverse complement strand
TTCTCAAGTCGGTCGTTGATGCATGTAAGCATATCCACAAGGTCTTGGGCTCAAAACATAGGGAGATCATCTATCATCGGGCAATCGAGAAGGAGCTTATCTTTAGATCGATTCCGTTTCAGCACGAGGCTGAGTCTCCAATTCCTTATAGAGGAATTGTGATTGGAAAGGATAGAGTCGATTTCCTCATCGGCCAGAATCTTATTTTGGAAGTGAAAGCAAAAAAGGAATTACTTAGGGAAGATAAACGCCAGGCAAAAAGCTATGCAAAGAATTTGCAAAGAGAGGTTTGTCTGTTGGTGAACTTTGGGTCCAGAAGATTACAGATTGTAAAAGTCGCGCAGAACAAATAGATAGTCAATTTAGCGCAGGCTTGCCAATAGCGTTTGATCGTACCCTGCTGAAGAATTCCCGTAAAATTGCCCCACACTTTTGTTCCAATACTCCGCTTACCAGTTCAACACTGTGATTGAGTCTGCCATCCTGAACAATATTATACAGAGTTCCACACGCGCCGGCCTTCGGATCAGTTGTACCATACACAAGTCTGGGAATCCTCGCGAGCACAATGGCGCCCGCGCACATAGAGCACGGCTCAAGAGTAACGTATAGAGTGCACCGCTCAAGTCTCTGGTTCTCGAGTTGATTGGCTGCAGCGGTAATTGCGATCATTTCCGCATGAGCCGTTGGGTCCCGGAGTGTCTCGATCTGGTTGTACCCACGCCCGATAATCCTGCCTTCACGGACGACGACAGCTCCGATTGGAACTTCTTTATGCTTGTACGCTTGCTCTGCTTCCCGTAAGGCAAACTCCATCCAGCGTTCGTCTTCTGTCATAAATTAGCTAATCAAAAGAATCCAGGATTTGAAATTGTGCACCCAGAGGGAGTCGAACCCCCAACCCTCAGATCCGAAGTCTGATGCTCTATCCAGTTGAGCTATGGGTGCGATTGCAACTGAACAAAATATCGGCAAATGGTGAGAAGAAAGCAATAAAAAGGCGGGTCGAACAGATGTGTTCTGACCGAACTCGCATTGTTTACAGCTTGGAAAAATGTTCTTGATTTCTCGTTAGTGCATGGGTATATTCCATCCACACCTTGGAACGGAACATCTATGGCACCGTCAAAAGGATCACTTGCATTCCTTAGCATCACCGCTTCAGCCCTCCTCGTAGTTGGTAACCTCCAGGCCCAGACGCCGCACGTGGTCTATGCAAAGCAAGGAACATCCATGCGAACCACCATGGACAACCGGGGGGTATTCGGCAGGGCACCATATCCGCAGGCCTCTCCTCCTTTGGATTCCATGGGAGTGGAATACCCGATAGGGTCAAGGTTTGAGCATATCTCTGGTGCCGGTCTTTGGGTTGGTGGTTTGATTGACACATCAAGAGGCGTGGCGAGCAAGAAGATGAAGGCTGTTACGACTGGCTATGAAAGTTACGGTGGAGTAGCTCCACTATACGAATTCTATCCCGGGCCATCGCTCGCCGACTCCATTTGGAGGGTCTATGGAACCACAGGTCCCCGGCCCCCAGGATGGGATAAATATTGGGGGTCCTCTCTACCATATCATCCGGTAGCCGATCAGAATTTCTATTGCGCCTACACGGATTACTACAGAATACCGACAGGACATTTCCCCTTGGACCTGAAGGTGATTCAAAGTTCATTCACCTGGGATTCCCAATTTGCTTCCGGCATCCAGATCATTCGCTATTTCATTATTAACACAGGGTGGAGGGTCATAGACAGCAGCTACGTTGGATTGTTTTCGGATAGCGAAGTCGGTCTGGGTGGGGTGCCCAATTACTTTTTCAACAATTTTTCGGCTTTCGATTACTACTCCGGGGTGGCATATAGTCACAACCCGGTCGATAGTGGTTCCACCCCGGTTGGCATTTTGTTCCTGGACTCGCCGCCGGCAAGCCGGACAACGTTCAAGTGGTATACTGTGGCAGACTCACCGCTCCCGGACGGACCCAAATATGATATGATGAGTTCTGGTGCCATGTCGCCGTCCGAGTATCCAAGTCTTTCGGATACGCGCTTTCTCTATGCTAAGGGGCCCTATACATTGCAACCTGGCGATACTCTACGTATTGCAATAGCTTTACTTTGTTCCCCGGATCTTTGGGAACTCGAAACTGCAGCAACCCACGCCCGCGAACTCTATCATAACGTCGTCCTGGCGGAACCTCAACCTGATAACGGGCAGCCGAATGATTTCGCATTGGAACAGAACTTTCCCAACCCCTTCAATCCAACAACAACAATCAACTACGACTTGCCAATCCCTGTAAACGTGCGACTGACAGTCTATGACGTATTGGGCAAGGAGGTCTCGACCCTTGTTGATGGACCAGAATTGGCAGGTCATCATCATGCGACATTCGACGGCAGTGCAGTAGCGAGCGGAGTGTACTTCTACAGATTGACCGCTGGAGCGTTTACTAATGTCAAGAAGCTGATGCTGTTGAAGTAGAAGGTTGTTTGGAATGTACAAAGAAGATGAGATCGAAATGCTAGAAACTGCTCTTATTTCTGCTAATAGAATAATGGAAGACTGACAGTATTGCTCATTAAGAGTATTACAATGTCGTGTTCCTTGAAAGAACCCCCTGTCCGCCGAAACGAAGTGAAGGCGGAGAAACCCACTCCTCAGCTCTGCCGCTTACTTAGTGCGCCGGAAGGGAGTCGAACCCCTAACCCTCAGCTTCGTAGGCTGATGCTCTATCCAGTTGAGCTACCGGCGCGCTAAACGCGTAACTGCCTTCTTAAGGAATCCTGGTAGCCTTAACGGAACTCCTCTTAACAGTCCATCCTAATAACGTTTTTCCACGCGCGAGTGATGCAGCGAAATTCGTTCCTCATTGTGCATCACTCCCAACTACGCTCCTAGATCCAGATTTTTTGGAGCTATTCTGTAGCAACCCCAAATCAACATCGGTCTTGATTTTGTTAGAGTTGCGTTCATTTGGCTTGAGCGTCTATTCCAAATTGTCTTAATTGGAAAGGTAGCCTTATGAAAGCAAACTTCAAATTCGTTTTGCACGGTCCCAAGGACAAGACCGGCTGTTCGCGGATCTTTCTCAGGGTGACAACGTATTACTCCGCAAAATATACATCAACAGGGCGAAAGGTGCAACCGCAGTACTGGAATCGGGACAAAGAGGAGGTTCGCTCCAGCCATCCTGACTCGGTGATAATCAACGAGTACCTCTCCGATTTCATGCGAGTGGCCCGCGATCGTTTCCGGCAGGGAGGCTTTAACATCAATGCTATTAGCAGGCCCGTTACTGTCGATGTGCTGACCTTTCTGGACAGAGTCATCAAGGACTATGGCCGCCCAGAGCAGTTTAGGACAAGGAAGAAGTATGTCACGTTGAAGAACAAGCTGATTGCTTTCACCAAATCCGTAAGCATTCCATTTAGCATTCTGGACAAGACTTTCATCCAGGAATTCGATTCTTTCTTGAGGTTGTCCCACGGCAACAAACTCAACACGCGACTTAAATACTTAGCGGCCTTGAAAAGGGTTGTCAACCTTGCAATTGAACAAGAAATTCCTGCGAGCCCATTTCCGAAGCTCCGAATGCGAGAAGAGCGAACCGAGAAAAGGTTCTTGAGCATCGACGAGATCAAGATGCTACAGGCTTACGACGCTCCCATGACCTCGCAACGGTGGCACGCGAGAAATCTTTTTCTTTTTA
>JBGPGQ010000331.1:0-3723 GCA_041483995.1 Bacteroidota bacterium | reverse complement strand
GCGACCTCGAACAAGAAATTGATACAGCAAAAAAAAAATTCCCTAATAAGAAAATATCGATTATTGATCTGTCATTTGTTGGTTGTGAAAAGGTTCGTATGCAAGGGAAGAAAGCTGTTGTTGTTGAACTCTAAATCTTATATCCGTTATTGAATGCCAGCCAAGGAAAGTCTAAGAAATATTTCTTCTCTAGCAACAGAGCAAAGAAACGAGCGCTCACTGAAGATCGACTTGCTTTCGGTTTATTCAATCCTTCAGACAATAAATTCCGAGGATAAGCTTGTAGCGATTGCTGTAGAGCGTGAGTTGCCGTACATCGCCGCTGCTGCGGAACTGGTCGTCGAGAGTTTCCGAAAAGATGGGAGGCTTATTTACGTTGGAGCGGGTACAAGTGGAAGACTTGCAGTGGTTGATGCTTCAGAGTGCCCGCCGACGTTTGGTACTGATCCGGGAATGGTGACAGCAGTAATTGCAGGTGGTCGCGAAGCAGTCTTTCAATCTCAAGAGGGCGCCGAGGATAATACTGCACAGGCAATTGTAGATATCAATGCCAAAAAGGTCAGAACCGATGATGTTGTGTGTGGGATCGCCGCGAGCCGCAGAACGCCATATGTTGTTGCCGTAATTCAGAGAGCGAGAGCGCTTGGCGCAAAAACAATTTACGTCACAACCAACCCAAGATCAGAATTCGATCTGGATGTGGATGTCGCTATTTGCCCTGAAGTTGGTCCGGAAGTGATCATGGGGTCGACACGAATGAAATCAGGAACAGCACAAAAACTTGTGTTAAACATGATTACAACGGCCGCGATGATCAAGTTAGGTAAGGTCTACGAAAACATGATGGTAGACCTTCAACTTACAAACCAAAAGCTGTCAGAACGCGCGAAGCAGACATTGATGATGGCCACGGGAATTGATTATGAGGCGGCAGAGAAGATTCTACCGAAGTCCGGCGGTCATGTAAAAACAGCTATTGTTATGATCAAGGCTGGAGTATCGGCAGACGAAGCCCGCTCGAGATTGAAAAAAGCCAACGGCTTCGTGCGGCTCGCGTTGGAGCAAGTCTAAATACTTTTTCCTTTTCTGCATTACCCTTCCGATGCTGCGTGGCAGACTGCGTTGGAGGGGCGGACTGTTTTTATTCCGTTCAATTATGGATACACTGAAAAAAATCATACCTAGCATTAAAAACTTCCAACGACTCGTGGAGTCGGCGGGAAAACTTCCTGCCGGTAAGTCAATCGCGGTGACTGGGGCAGAAGGTTCTTTCGCGTCGTTACTGCTTGGCAATCTTCAACAGCAAGTTTCAAAACCACTTATTGTCATTGCACAGGACGAACAATTCGCTGAAAGGTACAGAGATGAGCTAGACAGCGACACGGGTGCAAGGTTGTTTACTGGTCACGCCTCTCGCCTGACAAAATCACTTACCTCAAGCGAGGCTCAGGAAAACAGGAGTGATAACGCAACGCTTAGGCTGCTAATCGAAGGGACCGTTACGATCCTTGTCATCGATCCGGAAGCATTGCTGGTCAATCTTCCACCGGTAAACGTAGTGAAAACAAGGCACTACAGCGTAACCGTTGGCACCGAGCAGGCCATTTCCGAGACCATTGAGCAATTGAATACGCTCGGTTTTGAGAAGACGGATTTTGTGCAGAAGTCTGGTGACTACGCGCTACGCGGTGGTATCCTCGATGCATTTCCGTTCTCTGTAGAAAACCCGATTCGGATCGAGTTCTCCGGAGACTCAGTGGAGTCCATCCGTGAGTTCGACGCTGTTACTCAGCGATCCATAAGAGAACTCTCGCTGGCAACCATAACATCCGACCTGCTCGCAAACTCTACAGCCAGCGAAAGCAGCGCGAACACAATTCTGGATTTCGCCCATCCCGATGCTCTTCTTGTGCTCGATGAACCCGAACTCATTCGCCGGTCAATTGAAGAGGCAGCAAAAAGCTCTGACTCTGTGGGACGATCCTGGAGCGAGGTGGATGATTTGATCTCGATGTTTCCACAGATTCATCTGGTCTCCTCGGCATCAAAACCAAAAGATACAGTTTCTTTCAATTCCAACCAACAACCATCATTTAATGGTAGCATCAGTTTTCTCAAGAAGAACTTGCATCAATTGCAGAGCGATGGTTTTGAAATCGTGATCACCTGTGACAGCCAATCGGAACTTGCGCGATTGAAAGACCTGCTCGCAGAAGATATTTCCGGTAGAGAGTTTGAAGAATCCAGCGCGGCCGCCGAGCTCGATGATGATTCTTCCGTTGATATTTCCACCATTCAGTTCTCGCTTGAGGCGATGCACGCGGGGTTCATCCTTCCGGACTCCAAGTTTGCGCTCTATACTGAACACCAGATATTCAACCGGGTCAAACGGAGAGGAAAAAAAAGGAAAGCCCACGCGAGAGGGTTTTCCCGGCGCGAAGTGCAACTGCTTCGCAAGGGCGACTATGTGGTTCATTTCGATTATGGGATTGGAAGATTTGATGGGCTTAAGAAAATCAAGGTCAAGGATATCGAACAAGAGGCAGTGAAACTGCTCTTCGAGGAGAACGATGCGCTGTATGTCAATCTCAACTATCTTAACAAGGTTCAAAAATATTCATCCAAAGAAGGTCATGTTCCCAAACTTACAAAACTCGGACACGGGGAATGGGACCGGCTGAAATCAAAAACCAAAAAGCGCATAAAGGATATTGCCCGCGACCTCATACAGCTATATGCCCGGCGCAAGCATGAGAAGGGGTTTGCATTCAGCAGCGACACATCGTGGCAAAAGGAGCTTGAGGCTTCGTTCATGTTTGAAGACACCTTCGACCAGGCGAAAGCGACGCTTGACATAAAGCAGGATATGGAGGCCTCGCATCCAATGGATCGCCTGATCTGTGGTGACGTCGGCTTTGGGAAGACGGAAGTTGCTGTTCGCGCTGCATTCAAGGCTGTTCTCAACGGCAAGCAGGTGGCGGTTCTTGTTCCCACAACAATCCTCGCGATGCAGCATTACAATACGTTCACGGAACGAACGTCCCGGTATTCAACACACGTTCAGTCCCTCTCACGGTTCAAATCCAAGCTGGAGCAGACCAGAATCATCGAACACCTGCGCGCGGGAACAATCGACATTGTCATTGGCACACATCGCCTTCTCTCCAAGGACGTTGGCTTTAAGGATCTCGGACTGCTCATCATCGATGAGGAGCATCGCTTCGGTGTGGCCGCAAAGGAAAAGCTCAGACAACTAAAAGCGAATGTGGATACGTTGACTCTCACGGCAACCCCAATACCGCGCACATTACATTTCTCTCTTATGGGCGCGAGGGATCTTTCCATAATTGCAACGCCGCCAAGAAACCGCCAACCCGTTATCACGGAAATGACACAGTTCAACGAGGAGCTGATCAGGGAAGCAGTCATGAAAGAGGTTCACAGAGGGGGACAGGTTTACTTCGTTCACGACAGAATCCATACCATCGAAGAGCTGACCGCGCGTCTTACCCACATGTTGCCAACAGTCCGAGTTCGATTTGCACATGGACAAATGCACGCGCACGAACTTGAGAATGTGATGATGGCTTTTGTTGAGAAAAAATTTGATGTGCTTGTCTGTACAAAGATTATCGAGTCCGGGCTGGACATGCCGAACGTCAACACGATTATTATTAACCGGGCTGACAGATTTGGGATGGCCGAGCTGTATCAGCTTCGCGG
>JBGPGQ010000330.1:0-3729 GCA_041483995.1 Bacteroidota bacterium | reverse complement strand
TGCCTTCAGGTCTTCGTCAACGATCTCGCGAATAAAATTCGTGCGTACAGGCTCGCTGTCAGACTTTTCTATTTCCACACTCTTATCCAACATGTCAATGTATGTTCTTGATTGCCGAGTGAATTCTCCGGATCGTTTCGTCCTTGCCGAGGATGGAAAGAATATCGTACAAGCCCGGACCAACACCCATACCGGAAACTGCCAAGCGGAGCGGATGAATCAAACCACTGTTCTTGATTTTCAATGTCTCAGCAGCCCGGTGAAGTGCTGCTTCGAACTCTCCCTTTTGTGGATTCTCCAATCGTCCAAACTCGTCGATGAGCGTCTTCATCTGATCTGCCGTCGCCTTGCTCCATCTCTTCTTCCCAACTTCAGGATCATACTGAGTTGGGGCCTCAAAGAAATACGGGCTCTTCTCAACGAAGTCCTTAACAAACGTCACCCTTTCGCGCATGGCGCTTACAACCTTCAGCAGATACGCATCATCGAAATGTTTATTGCTGAACGGGGATTGCGACAAGTAATCCTTGAGCATGACGAGAACCTCAGCATCCGTTTTTTCCCGCAGATACTGAAAGTTCAGCCATTCCAACTTTTCGATATTGAACACAGCACCCGATTTGCCAACTCGTTCAAGAGAAAATTCCTGGACAAGCTCTTCAAGCGAGAATATTTCACGCTCACCTCCCGGATTCCATCCGAGAAATGCGACAAAGTTTACAAGTGCTTCCTTCAAATAACCTTTCTGACGATAGTCTTCCACAGCAACGTCTCCCTGCCGTTTGCTCAACTTGGATTTATCAGGATTGAGCAGCAAAGGCAAGTGCGCAAATGTCGGCAACTCCCATCCGAAGTACTGATACAGCAGCACGTGTTTCGGAGTACTGGAAAGCCATTCTTCACCCCGGATGACGTGCGAGATTTCCATGAGATGATCGTCGACAACATTTGCAAGATGGTATGTAGGGTAACCATCAGACTTGAGCAACACTTGATCGTCCAACTGATCACTGGAAAACTCCACCTGCCCTCTCACGATATCATCAAACGCAACAGTTTTTGCTTCGGGCACTCTCATTCTGACAACGGCAGGGGCACCTGACGCGAGCTTCTCCTGGACTTCACCGGCTGTCAACTTCAGCGCCCGACGGTCGTACTTTGTCGGGATACGCATCTGCTCCTGCATCTTTCGCATCTCGTCCAGCTCCTCCTGCGTATCGAACGCATAGTACGCTTTGCCGGAGTCGAGCAGTTGCTTCACATACTGCTTGTATATGGCGAGCCGTTCCGATTGAACATACGGCCCCTTCGGTCCGCCTTTGCCGGGGCCTTCATCAAACTCCAATCCTGCCCATCGAAGTGTCTCAACAAGGTTTTCCACGGCGCCATCAACAATGCGCGCCCGGTCGGTATCTTCGATACGTACGATGAAGACGCCGTTGTTTTTTCTGGCAAACAGATAATTGTACAGCGCAGTCCTCAGCCCGCCAACATGAAGGTAACCGGTTGGGCTTGGCGCAAATCGTACTCTGATATTTGGCAATGTAGATTGCTGAACGAATGATTATAGAATGAAAAGACGGAAGAAGCGTTAACAATCTAAGAAAAAACTCGGTGACTTGCCAAAACGGGTAGTGTCTGGTAGTGCTCAAGTTTCGACTCCCAATGACAGAAAGGCAGCCTTGAAATAACGCCAGAACCTTAGTATCTTCTCATCAGTTTATCCAACGTCCAGATAGGATAATCCGATTTTAGAATGCTTCACCTTCGCTGCTCTGACAGCGAGGCCGCCTTGGGCGGTCTGGACGGGTGAGGCATTTTTGTTTGGGTGCGTCAAGTGAAAAAACACAGAGGGAAAATAAAGGAACTATCCTCTATCCTTGATTCAGAACTAAAAAAATTAGTATGGGATTTTGAGATAAAGCGTCCTGAAACATTTTCAGAAGATGTGGTGAAAAAACTCATTGCTGGGACCAAGATGGAAGACCCATTGAGTTTGGGATTAAAATTGAATCAATCAGATCATTTTACGTTCGTTCACGAACTCAAAGCCAACTTGCTGATTTACCTTGACATCTTAGTTGAGTTTATTATAGAGTGCGCGAAAAGAAATATCAGGCCTGCGAAACCACTGCGAGATATTATCGAGAAAAACAGAGAAGCATTCCAATCCGAGTTCAAAAGACCGTTTAAGCTATATGAAATAAGTGGGCTGCAAGCCTACTTATTGCTCAATGCAATCATTCCCATTGCAGAAATGATGGGAGCATATAAGGGTTTATCAGCCGCAAAATTGGCGATACAAAAAGAGACAACGCTTGAATTGGACAGGGTCACAAAGCGGCTACTCAAAAAGCACTGGCTTACAGACGTTGGCTATATGGAGCTATTGCTTGAATTGAACCCCTCATCTTCGAGAGAAGAACTTGAGATGGGGTTCCTGCGCATGAGGATAAGCAAATCAAACAGGAAGAAGTTTTGGGCAACCCATCCAAAATATAGGAAGAAAAGAGACGAATGGTGGATATACAAGACAAAGAATGGCGAGCATCTTTATGACAAGCCGAATCGAACTAAAGGCCGCACTGTGCTAAAAATGGGAATTGAGGGGGTGGAAGAAGCGATGAAACAAGTATTGACCATGAACCGGCAAAACAATAGAATTTAGTTACAAAAGTAACTCTGTCGAAGATGGTTACTTTTGTAACCGTTAAAATAAGCAAATATTTTTGTAACCATATACATTAAAGGCGCTCCGTTGAGAGCGCCTCTTTATTTTCAGAACGAACCATCAAGAAAGGCAGGGCAGCATGCGCGCACCGCGAAGTAGAAGATAAGACAACCCGTCGCATGACGGGGTTGGAGAGTTGGCAGAGTGGCTTATTGCACTGGACTTATAATCCAGCGGGGTATCTTTGAAGGGACGCCCCCGCAGGTTCGAATCCTGCTCTCTCCGCTATCAAGGTAGCTATGCCTGTTTTGATTGTCAAGAAAAAATAGTAGGGCTTGTCTTTCTGGCTCCGTTAGGAGCCACACGTTTATAGATCGCGGATAGCCAATGATAATTCTGAACTCCGTAGGAGTTCAACTCCTACGGAGTTGGAAGCCTCTGGCGGGAATACATGATCTACAAACGTTCGACCTCTACGAGGTCGTTTGCTCTTTTGTTTCCGAGGGTCAACTATCCTATGACACGCACATCTGATTTTTGAACCCAGCAACCCACTTCCCCAGTCGATCGCCGGACTCGCCGGCAAGTATTCGCTTTATCAGGGCGCTTCCTACGATAACTCCGTCCGCAATCTTTGAATATTCTCGCGCATCTTCAGGAGATGTGATCCCGAAGCCAACAAGCACAGGGTTCTTCGCATTGTTCTTCACATTTTGGATATAGCCATTGTTAGACTGTGCTTTGTTCGAGCCTGTCACGCCCGTCATCGATACACAATAGAGGAAGCCCGAACACGCGGCATCAATGGCAAGAATTCTTGACGTTGAACTCGTTGGCGCCACAAGAAGGATATTTGCCGACCGGCTCTTTTCAAAGTATGGTTTGAATTTTGCCGATTCCTCCAACGGAACCTCCGGAAGAATTATTCCATCCACGCCTGCTTCTTCAGCTGCTGCAAAGAAACGTTCCTTGCCAAAGCGAAGTATCGGATTCAGATATCCCATCAACACGAGCGGAATGCTTGATGTGGCTCTGATCTTCTTCACATCATCAAGAAT
>JBGPGQ010000329.1:0-3736 GCA_041483995.1 Bacteroidota bacterium | reverse complement strand
TTCATAAGCGGAAATGGAAAGCATGCCCTTCGAAAAAAAGGCGGCAATTACGAAGCCTCGACTGCTTGAATAATCATTATCGTCACCGACCCCGCTTAATCTGACTCTGTAATCAATCCAGTCTTGCAGTTTTTTCCCGACAAGCTCAATGACCGTCGATTTTCTTTGTTCCTTCCATGCGGCAAATACTTTGCTCAAGAGAACGGGTTCATCGATGCGTGCATTGAATTTACGATCAACTTTTGATCCGCCCCCACTCCAATCGGTTACCCAGAATTCTATCACGCCCTCGTCCTCATGCACGATACCTATTGTCAGCATCTTGGGGGCTTTATCCAGTTCCTTTAGCTGTTGAAAAAGAACGTGGGCCGTTTCCGCCAGTTCCTCACTCTTTTGCATGGCCATTGTTCTTGCACGAACTCTTTCCAATGCCAATTCTATCTGTGCTTCCTTTGCCTGGGCTTCGGCAAGCGTAATATCTGTGTACCGCTTATATGATAGGTCAAAAACATTCCTGAAGCGTTTAAGAACGCCCAACTGCTGTTCTGTCATTGACTTGAAGGTTGAAATGCCAAGGGCGCCGATTCCTACTGAGTAGAAATAGTAGTGAAGCTCGGAGGCTGCATTCAGTTTATCGTCGCGTTTTTGAGGGAAACTGTTCACAAACTTCTTCCAGTCATTCAATGACTTGCCGGTGATGGCAATGTCAGCAAATGCTTCACTTGATTGCCTGAGTTTAACGCTTAGGAATGTGATAACTGGGTGCAGGTTATAAGGCACTTCTGCGAATTCGGCTCCCGCATAATCTGAATACTGATAACCGTAGTAAAATCCTTTCTCGTCCTGGTTAATTACAATTTGGGAGTTACGCAAGATGTCATCTGAAAATCCCAATGCCTGCAATTGTCTGAAAACCGATTCGCACACGTTCAGCAACTCTTCGGATTTTCTCATGCTCATTGCCTGGGCCCGCACTCTTTCCAAAGCGGTTTCAATCCTTGCCTCTCTTGCCTGCGCTTCGGCTTGTGCCACATCCATGTACCTGCGGTAGGCAAAGTCAAACACATTCCTGAACCGCTTCAGCAGCTCGAGTTTTTCTTCACCAATGGAACTAAACGTCGAAATGCCAATGGAGCCTGTTCCAATGGAATAGAAGTAGTAGTGCAGGGCAGTAGTATTGTTTATTCTCGGATCGTCCTTCTCTCCGCTTCGTCTTCTAAACTCTTTCCACTTCTCCAAATCCTTACCGGTAAACACTGTCTCCGAAAAAGCATCCTGTGCGCTTCTGATCTGCTTTATCTGTTTTTTGATCACAGGATGAATACTGTAGAACAATGGAGTGATGCTTTTGCCGATCTCATCGGAGTAATCATAATTCAGGAACGTCCCCTTTTCATCATTATGGATGTTGATCATCGTATTCCGCATTTCACTGAAGCCTAATGAATGCAATTCCACAAAGAGTATTTCGCAGACATTCGGTAGATCCTCCGGTTTCTTCATGCTGAGCGCAACGGCCCTCACCCGTTCGAGCGCAGTTTCAATTCTTGCTTCCTTGGCTTGTGCAATTGCCAGCTCAATATCCAAGTACCTCCTGTACGCCAACTCAAACACATTGCGGAAGCGTTTGAACAGGTTCATTTCCTCATCACTCAAAGGAGAATAGGTGGAAATCCCCAATGCAACCGGCCCAAGTGAATACCAGTAATAGTTGAGTGACTTGGCTTCTTCCAAATACGGGTCGGCAAACTGATTGGTTGTTTTCTGGTGCTTATACCAATCCTTCAGTTCTTTCCCGTTCAAACTGTGCGTAAAGAACTCACCGGGTCCCTTAAGCATCTTACTTATGAAGGCAGTTTGCAGAGGATGGCTGTAATCCACGTCGGTGACAAGCGTTTTGTCATGCCTTGCATAAAACTCATAGTTGATATAGATGCCTTTGCGCTCCACGATGATTGCAGTCTGGACATTGCGGATGTTTTTAACCTTCAAAGATTCCAATTGCTGTGAAATCGTGCGGCATATTTCCAGCATTTCTGCCGGATCTTTCATGCCCATGGCAACGGCTCTTACTCTTTCGAGCGCTGTTTCAATTTCCAGTTCCCGGTTTTTGTTTTCCAGTTCAATGGTGCGGCGTTTTACTGCTTCACGAAGTTGCTGATTTTCTGCAGCGACTTTTTCAGTAGCTATATTTTTCCCTTCCCCTGTCCGTGCATCTGGAAATGAAGAATGCTGGTGAATGATCCTCCAGCCTACTTTTTTCTCCTGCATCAATGTAGACGCCCTGAATTTGGAATAAAACATCCACGCTTCACCAGCCAAAGCATACACATCGCAAAGCTCATGGATAACAATCAGATTGCCCTGCTGTTCAAGCTTCGTACTTCTATTTCGCATTTCCAGCTTCCCGGCCACCTGGTCAATCGTATCATACAGAAATTTGACTGCGCCTTTCTTGTTGGAAAAGACTTCGGTTTCCGCGCTGCCCACCTGCGTGTATTCGTCTGCCAGCAAAGAAGCAATACCTTTTACATCACCTTGTAGACACCCATCCCAATAGGCGTTGTATACTTTCAGGATTTCTGCTTTCAGTTTCTTGGTCAGTCTCATTTCTCTATCGATGAATTGCCTAGCCGCCTGTCGCCGTCTTTCTGGCAGATCATCTCTCCAGTCCGACTTTCTTCATCTCAATAATTTTGTAATGTGAAATAGTTGCTCCAATCATACGGGCTTTAGTCCCCTTTTACAAGTTTCTGAAACCGTGCGTTCCTGCTCAACGGTTTCCATATGGGAACCACCCTGAGCATCTGTCGCGAGAAGTCCGCCGGAATTGAAACAAGGCGCTCCAAAACGTCCAAGGCTTTCTCTTGCTCTCCCACCATCGTGTAAACCGTTGCCAAGTCGATCAGGCGAAAACTCCCACGCCATGCTTCTTTTTCAACGGGAAGGAGATCAACTCCCTTCCTCGCTTCCCGAACGGCGTCATCCTTCCGTCCAAGACCGGCGTATGCAATGCCGAGGGCACTGTGAAGACGCCCATCATCAGCGGCGGCAGCAACTTTGGATTCAATCTTAGTCCGGGCTTCATCAAATAGCTTTCGGGCCTTGGCCTGGTCACCAAACGATAACTCGATTCTCGCCTGAAGAAGAGAGAGTGGATTGTATACGAATTGATTGTCTGCATCGCCCAAAGGCTCGAGGTCTCGTAGGGCTGTGTCCGTCGCCTTCCTGTCTCCCCTGTACCACTCAACCAGAACCCGGGTCCGGAGCAGGGCATTCGATCGGCTCCGGCCTTCCTTAAGGGCATCTGCAATCACCGTGTGCGCACGTTCGAGGTCACCGGTCCAGAGAATGGCATTCGTTGCTTTGTCCGAATATGCAAACTCGTTGTCAGGAGCCAGGAGGAGTGTACGATCATATGCAGTTTCTGCCTCTTGATATCGGCGAGCGAGAGTAAGGGTTTCACCCAATTCGCGAACTACTTCCGGTGATCGAGGATCTGCTTCGACTGCTTTCTTGTATGATTCGATTGCCTCTGCCATTTTTCCCTGCCTTCTCCGAACAGCTGCAACACCATAGTACACATCAGGATTGTTCGACTGATATTGCAATGCAAGGTCAAATTGCTTCAAGGCATTCTCGTAATCCAGCTTGCCATGATAGTAGTACCATCCCATGGCAGCATACGCGTCAGAGAGATGAGGATTGAGCTCAAGAGCCCGACCGGCCGCTTCAG
>JBGPGQ010000328.1:0-3771 GCA_041483995.1 Bacteroidota bacterium | reverse complement strand
TGGCTGAACTTTCAGTATCTGCGGGAAAAAACGGATGCTGAGGTTCTCGTCATGCTCAAGGATTATTTGTCCCAATCCCCGTTCAGCAATAAGCATTTCGATGACGCCTATCTGCTGAAGGTTGTAAGTGCCATGCGTGAGAGGGTGACATTTGTTAAGGACTTCGTTGAAAAGAGTCCGTATTTCTTCGAGCCTCCAACGCAGTATGATCCTGAAGTTGTGAAGAAGAGATGGAACAAGACAACAGCAGAACAAATGAAGACGTTGATCGATGAGTTTAACCGGTTGGAGAATCCACAGAAGGAAGAGTACGAAGCAGCACTTCACCGGGCTGCTGAGACATTGAAAATCAAGAATAGTGATTTAATTCATCCGCTCCGGTTGGCGGCCTCTGGTATGGGTGCAGGTCCGGGTCTGTATGATATTCTTTCCATCCTCGGCAAGGACGAAACGATCCGAAGAATCAATTTAGCAATCAAGAACATACATTGACAATGTTGGATAAGAGTGTGGAAATAGAAAAGTCTGACAGCGAGCCTGTACGCACGAATTTTATTCGCGAGATCGTTGACGAAGACCTGAAGGCAAACAAGAACGATGGGAGAGTCCACACCCGTTTTCCTCCTGAGCCGAACGGATACCTTCACATCGGTCATGCAAAATCCATTTGCCTGAATTTTGGACTTGCAACAGACTACAACGGGCTTTGCAACCTGCGCTTCGACGACACGAATCCGAGCAAGGAAGAACAGGAGTACGTCGAGTCAATCCAGAATGACGTCCGGTGGCTTGGCTTTGATTGGGAAGACCGGCTGTACTATGCCTCCGACTATTTTGAACAACTGTACGAGTTTGCTGTGCAGTTGATCAGAAAAGGAAAAGCCTACGTGTGCGATCTGAGTGCTGACGAGATGCGGAAGTACAGGGGCACGTTGACGGAGCCGGGGAAAGACAGTCCGTACCGGAACCGCACTGTGGAAGAAAGTCTTGATCTCTTCAAGCGGATGCGTAGCGGCGAGTTTGCTGACGGGTCAAGGACATTGCGTGCAAAGGTTGACATGGCATCACCGAACCTCAACATGCGCGATCCCGCGATGTACCGCATCCTGCGAGCAACGCATCACCGCACCGGAGACACGTGGTGCATCTATCCGATGTACGATTGGGCGCACGGGCAGTCTGATTCGATTGAGAAGATAACGCATTCGATCTGTACGCTTGAATTTGAAAACCATCGCCCGCTGTATGATTGGTTTCTGAATGAGCTTGACATTTATCACTCGCAACAGATTGAGTTTGCGAGATTGAACATCACCTACACGGTGATGAGCAAGCGAAAGCTTCTGCAGCTTGTTGAGGATGGTGATGTGAAAGGTTGGGATGATCCACGAATGCCCACGCTTTCGGGTCTGCGCCGACGCGGATACACGCCGGAATCCATCCGCTCATTTGCCGATCGCATCGGAGTTGCCCGGCGAGAAACCACTACCGATGCAGGATGGCTGGAGGATTCTTTGCGTGCTGATTTAAACAAACGCTCTCCGCGTGTAATGGCAGTTCTCCGTCCACTGAAGCTGGTTATTGAAAACTATCCCGACGGAACAATCGAAGAACTCGACGCAGTAAACAATCCCGAAGACCCAACCATGGGAACGAGGAAGGTTCCATTCTCCAAAGTCATTTACATCGAACAGGATGATTTTCGAGAGGATCCTCCAAAGAAGTACTTCCGTTTGTCACCGGGAGTAGAAGTACGGCTGCGGTATGCGTACATTATCAAATGCGTCAGTGTCGTGAAGGACGAGAAGACAGGAGAAATTATTGAGCTGCGATGCACGTACGATCCCGAAACAAAGAGCGGCTCGTCTCAAAGTGGCCGCAAAGTGAAAGGAACCATTCATTGGGTGTCAGCGGCACATTCTGTTGACGTGGAAGTACGTTTGTACGACCGTCTTTTTAGTGTCGAAGACCCCGGTGGCGAGAACTGGAAAGAGTTCATCAATCCCAACTCACTCGAAGTCCTGCAACACTGCAAGGTAGAACCTTGTCTTGCAACCGCCAAGGTGCAGGATCGTTTTCAGTTTGAACGGCTTGGCTATTTCTGTGTGGATGCGGATTCGAAGGAAGGCTCGCTCGTGTTCAATCGGGCTGTGACGTTGCGAGATACATGGGCAAAGATCGAGAAAGCGTAAGCGGCGGTCGGAAGTTTTCAGTGCTTCAGACGTTGCATCTTGGAATGTCAATTTCTATATTCTCGCAACATGGCTGAACTGAACGTTATCCGGATTAAGAACGCTGTCTTCTACGCCTACCATGGCGCTCTCGCCGATGAGCAAAACCTGGGCGGGAGGTTCGAGTGCGATGTGGACATGTATTGCGATCTCTCTGCTGCGGCTGACCATGATTCGCTCGAAGAGACGGTTGACTATGAAAAAGTCTATGCGAGCATACAGACATTGGTGCTTGAAAAAAAGTATCACCTTGTTGAAGCGCTGGCGAACACGATAGCAAAAGGTTTGTTGCAGAAATTTTCCGCCATCGAGAAGGTGATTGTTAGATTGAGAAAGCCGCATCCACCGGTAAAAGGCGTCGTGGATTATGTGGAAGTTGAGATCAGTCGCTCGCGATGAACATCTACAGTGTTTTTCTGGGGCTCGGGTCGAATATTGGCGATCGTCTCCAATACCTAAACAGCGCAGCACAAGAATTGAAAAAGGTACGGGACTCAAAAGTCATCTGGACTTCTCCGGTGTATGAAACTGATCCGTACGGCAAGGCAGACCAGGGAAAGTTTCTAAATGCCGCTGTGGAAATGGAGACTTTGCTTGCGCCACCCGTACTGTATGAAGAAGTAAAATTGATAGAAAAAAGGCTGGGTCGGTCATCGTCCGAAAGGTGGGGGCCGCGAGAAATTGATATCGACCTTCTGATGTATGATGGGTTGGTTTTTGAAAACGAGAAGGTCAAGGTTCCGCACGCCGATCTTGAGAATAGAAAATTCGTGCTTGTGCCTTTGCGTGAAATAGCTCCAGACCTTGTTCATCCGGTGAACGGTATGACAGTAAGCGAGCTTGCCTCCGCGTGTCGTGATACGACGCGCGTGGTTCGTACCTTGCATGTAATTCGTTTGTAACGCTGCCTACAATTATTGGAGACTCTTTGTCCGATTCACTCTCAACACTGATCTCAGGAACAGAACTCCGCTACATTGCCATTGAAGGCGTTATTGGCGCGGGTAAGACAACGCTGACCAACATGCTTGGCCAGAGGCTTGGTGGACAGGTGGTTCTTGAACAGTTTGCCGAGAATCCATTCCTCCGGGATTTCTATCGGGACCCGGAACGGTACGCATTTCAGACCCAGATATTTTTCCTGTTGACCAGATATAGACAACAACGGGAGCTTTTTCAGGC
Organism: Bacteroidota bacterium; assembly: GCA_041483995.1. Classification (GTDB taxonomy): domain Bacteria; phylum Bacteroidota; class Ignavibacteria; order UBA10030; family UBA6906; genus JBGPGQ01. Next base: position 358 of record JBGPGQ010000328.1, on the reverse strand, counting down.
GGACTTGTTCCACCGTTTTCTTGTGACAGACTATATTTTCGAGAAGGACAAAATCTTCGCCTATCTCAATTTGCAGGACGAAGAATTGAAGCTATACGAAACGCTTGTCAGCAGCATTGAACACAACGTTCCGACTCCGGATATCGTCGTGTATTTGCAATCGAGCGTTCCTCGATTGATGCAGAATATCAAGCAACGGGCGCGGGCATTTGAGGCTGAGATGTCCGAGACATACATCAAGGATCTCAATGAAGCGTACAATTATTTCTTCTTCCGGTACCGTGCCTCGCCACTGCTCATTGTGAATGCCACTGAGATCGATTTTGTGAATAACAAGGAAGACTTTGAAGCCCTTGTG
>JBGPGQ010000327.1:0-3778 GCA_041483995.1 Bacteroidota bacterium | reverse complement strand
GGACAAGCTGCTGCTCTCCAGCGGTTTTGACAAGATTGCCACGGCTCACCATGCAGACGATAATGCGGAAACAATTTTGTTGAATCTCTTCCGCGGTGCAGGAGTGCAGGGACTCTCCGGGATCCCGGTGTATCGGCAAGACAAGAGCATCATTCGCCCGCTGTTGTTTGCGGAGCGAAAAGAAATCGAACTATATGCTCAGGAAGAACAGCTTCCGTTCCGGACTGATTCTTCGAACGAAAAGGACCACTATACACGGAACTTTATCCGTCACCACATCCTGCCGCCCATCAAGGAGCAGGTGAACCCGAATGTAGTGCAAACACTGCATCGTTCGGCTGAATTGTTCCGGGAACTTGAGGCATTTCTCACATACACGGCGCGACAGAACTTCGATTTACTGATCGCAAAGAAGACGGACGAAGAACTTCATATTTCGATCCCACGGCTTCGCGGCAATCCAACGCTGATCCAGCAATATATCATCATGCTGGCAGGCCAGACTTTTGCGAATCGGACGCTTGAATATGAACAGGTCAATGCAATCCTTGAGCTGACAGAAGGTTTGACCGGTTCATGGGTTGCTCTCTCGAAGGAATATGTCGTGTTCAGGGATCGCGAGAATCTCGTAATGCGGAAGACCGAACCGCTGACTGAATTCAGAATCACGGTACAACCGAATCACCGGTATGAGTTTGACAAATTTCGGTTCTCCACGGAAGTCCTTGATGACAAGACGCTGAAAACCAACGGGGCAGGCACCGCTGAATATGTCGATGCGGACCGGATTGCAAGTGGAGAATTGATTCTGCGAACATGGAGCGATGGCGATGCGTTCGTCCCCCTCGGGATGAAGTCAAAGAAAAAAATCAGCGACTTCTTCGTGGATGCAAAAATACCGATTTATGAAAAACATCAGATCCCCATTCTTGAAACACGAGATGGTGAGGTGGTGTGGGTATGTGGGCAGCGGATCGATGACCGCTTTAAGATCACAACTGAAACAAAACGGGTGCTAAAACTTGAGTTCTCGCGTTCCTCAGAAAAAGGCAAGGGTAATAAAGGTTAACGGGGATACCTTCGTCAGCATGATCAGCGAGGGACGGATCAAAGCGAAAGTGAAACAGCTTGCCGGGAAAATCAGCAAAGATTACAAGGGAACCGTTCCTGTGTTCATCGGTATACTCAACGGCTCCTTTGTTTTTTTTGCGGACTTGGTACGTGATATCACCATCGACTGCGAGATTGACTTCCTGAAGCTTTCCAGCTATGGGGATGCGAAAATAAGCTCAGGAAATGTAAAACTGCTGAAGGATCTGAATTGTCAGGTAGAGGGGCGCGATATTATTATCGTTGAAGATATCATCGATTCCGGCCTCTCTATGGAATATATCAGGAACTTGATCTTACAGCAGAACCCAAAGTCATTCAAAATTGTTACATTGTTGTACAAGAGAGATGCTGTGAAGACGCCACTCCATATAGATTATATAGGGTTTTCCATCCCAAATGATTTTGTGCTCGGGTATGGACTTGACTATGCACAACGGATGAGAAACCTGAAAGAGATATACAAACTAAAGTCGTGAGAATAAGAGAGGAGCAACATCTGTAGATGGAAGAACAAAAGAAATCCGACACCGGGGAGCGTCGGACAAACAGCAACGATAAACGGCGGAGCTTTCCGCGTCCTGGCAAAGGAAGACGCACGGGCCAACAACGCCCCGACGACGATTTCAACTGGAATAAAGTGTTGAAGGTGGTCCTGAGCTGGTCGGCAATCATCCTTTTGGTCTTCCTTGTAATGACCCTCTTCAAAGGTGCGGAAGGAAACGAAGTTGAAGTCACGTATACGGAATATCAAACCTTTTTGCAAAGCAATGACATAGCAGAAGCGACAATAAAAAAATCGGAACTGACCAATTATGACTTTCACGGCATCCTGCGCGAATCGAGGAAAGTCCAGCGCGGCGGCAAGGAGATCATATTTCAAAAATTCACGCTCACACTTCCCATTCTCGACAGCGCAATCATCAAGGATTGGTCCGATCGCGGCGTAAAATTCACCGTCGTAAAAGAAGACAATGCATGGGTCAGCGCTCTCATTGGCGTACTCCCGTGGGTACTATTGCTGGTGGTGTGGTTGATCATCATGCGGCGGATGCAGGGAACCGGCCCTAAGGGAATTTTCTCGTTCGGAAAAAGCCGCGCAAAGATGTTGAATGAAGGGGCACCAAAGGTCACATTTCTTGACGTTGCCGGCGCAGATGAAGCAAAGATGGAGCTCTCTGAAATAATCGAATTCTTGAGGGAGCCAACCAAATTCCAAAAATTGGGTGGAAAAATTCCGCGCGGCGTTCTGCTGCTCGGCCCACCGGGCACAGGCAAAACGCTGCTCGCCCGCGCAGTCGCCGGAGAAGCTGGCGTCCCCTTCTTTTCGATATCAGGTGCAGACTTCGTGGAAATGTTCGTAGGAGTTGGCGCAAGCCGAGTTCGCGACCTCTTTGAACAGGGGAAGAAAAGCGCGCCCTGCATCATCTTCATCGATGAAATTGACGCAGTCGGTAGACACCGCGGCGCCGGATTGGGAGGCGGACATGATGAACGTGAGCAAACACTAAACCAACTGTTGGTTGAAATGGATGGCTTCGAGCAAAACAGCGGCGTTATCATCATTGCAGCAACAAACAGACCCGACGTTCTTGACCCAGCTCTGATGCGTCCCGGCCGATTCGATCGGCAGGTCGTTGTCGATAGGCCCGACGTAAAGGGGCGCGAAGGAATCCTCCGTGTCCACACAAAGAACATCCCGCTTGCCGAGGATGTGAAACTGGAAATCCTGGCGAAAGGAACGCCCGGGCTTGCAGGAGCCGATCTAGCAAATCTCGTGAACGAAGCAGCTCTCCTCGCAGCGCGGCGGAATGACAAGGCCGTGACCATGCAACACTTTGAAGAAGCAAAGGACAAGGTGATGATGGGGATGGAAAGAAAGAGCATGATTATTTCTGAGAGAGAAAAGAAGATAACATCGTATCACGAGATTGGACATGTGCTTGTTGCTCGCATGATCCCGGAGGCCGATCCTGTACACAAAGTGACGATCATTCCACGCGGCCGGGCACTCGGGCTCACAACCTATCTCCCAATAGATGAAAAACACACTTACTCGAAAGCCTATCTCGAAGCAATGATTACATACGCTCTGGGCGGTCGCGCAGCAGAGAAGATTATTTTCGGTGAGCTGACCACCGGCGCCGGGAATGACATCGAGCGCTCGACAGAGATTGCCCGAAAAATGGTGTGCGAGTGGGGAATGAGCCCAAAACTCGGACCGCTTACCTATGGCCAGAAGGATGAAGAAATTTTTCTCGGCAGGCAGATAACACGCCAGCGCAATTACAGCGAAGAAACAGCAATTACCATCGATCAGGAAATCAAGAACATCATCACTACGGGCATGGAGCGAGCTGAAAAGATTCTGAACGACCACGTCGACATTCTCCACCGACTCTCGCTGACTCTGCTCGAGCGTGAGATTCTTGATGCGGTTGAGATTGATGCCATCATCCGCGGCGAAGAACTCCCACCTCTTGAAAAACGTGGGAATGGCCAGCCAGCGCCTGCTCAATCAACGTCAATAGGTCCGGTTACTCCGACGAATGAGTGAACTGCAGAGTGTGGAGCAGAGTTATGGCGCGGAGGTCGTCCGCAAGGCCATTCATCTCTGCTCCATTTCCATACCAATCGCCTATTCATTTCTACCCAGATCAACAACAGC
>JBGPGQ010000326.1:0-3788 GCA_041483995.1 Bacteroidota bacterium | reverse complement strand
GATGAGGCCGGACCTATGGCAACCGGAAATCAAATGAAGGGCATTTGCAGCTGGTTTGCCGCGGTTGCACCAGAACAAAAATTGCCGTACATTTCTCCTCAGAATTTGAGCAGTACGCGTTCCTTAACATTCTTCGAGGTGACAGATGAGAGCAATCTGGAAGGGCCACATTCGTTTTTCGCTGGTGACAATCCCTGTTCGCATCTACAATGCGGTGGATACGGAACAGACCATCCGGTTTAACCAGTTGCACAAGGATGACAACGGCCCCATCGGGTACGACAAACGATGCAAAAAGTGCAACAAGGTTGTCAGCTCCGAGGAAATTGTGAAAGGATATCCGTACGAGCCTGAGCGGTACGTGATCGTGGAAAAGGATGACCTCGACAAAATCAAACTCAAAAGCACGAAGATCATTGAGATCGAAGGATTCATTGATGCCGCGGAAGTTCACCCCACGCTGTATGAATCTCCCTATTATGCGGGACCAGACGGGCCTGTTGCGGTCAAGGCATATTCTCTGCTTGCCGCGGCGTTGAAGGACACCGGCAAGATGGGAATCGGCAAGGTTGTGTTGCGCGACCGCGAGGATGTCGTCATGATTGCTGCGCATGAAAACGGGGTGGCATTGTACAAGCTCCGATCTCCCAAGGAAGTAAGGAACATCAGCGAAGTTCCACAGCTCGAGGGGAAAGCAATTGACAAAGAGCAACTCAAGCTTGCACGCAGCCTTGTCGAGTCGATGACGACCTCACTCAAGAAGCTTGACCTGACCGATAAATACTACGATGCCCTCAGAGAAATGATAGAAGCAAAGATCGAAGGAAAGGAAATCGTTACTGTTGAAGAGGAAGAAAAACCGGTGGTTGATATCATGACCGCCTTAAAACAAAGCATTGAACAGGCGAAATCACAGAAGAAACCGATGGAGAAGGCAACTGGAGAGAAGAAAAAAGCTGTTGCTGCCAATGGGAAAACAGCCAAGACGAAGAAAGCAAAGGTAGCCTAAGAATAGATGGGAAAAGTCTTACAGTTTACCGCCAAACCCCCGTCGAAGTTTGGGTTTGAACGGGTCAAGAAGCGAAAAAAACCGGCTCCGGACTCAAAGGGCCAATTGAATCTGTTCAATTCAGCAAGCGGACAGATACTCCGCATGCCTTCCAATGTCAGTCCGTTTGAAGAGGCTTTACTGCTGGATGAACGAGGCGATGCGCGGGCTGAAGAATTGTATCTGCGGGCGATCTCCGAAAGCGATAGTGTGGCTGACTCGTATTGCAACCTCGGCATAATAGAATCCAAGGCCGGCAGAACTGCAAAGGCGTTTGACTGCTTTACGAAGTCTCTGGAACACGATCCGCGTCATTTCGAGTCGCACTACAATCTTGCTAACCTCTATTTTGAGGCAGGCAACTTTAGTCTTGCAAAGCTGCATTTCGAGCTTGCCGCTGAGATCGAGCCTGGGTTTGCAAATCTTTATTTCAATCTCGGTCTCACCTTCGCCCTCATGGAAGATCTCAATCCCGCCGTTGCTGCCTTGATAAGGTACAAGGAGTTGACACCGGAAGAAGAGGGATCCAAGGCGGACGGCTTGCTCGCCAGCCTCAAGAGGTCATTGGAAACTCCGCGCGCAACACGCCATTCCTGAAATTTCAACAAACAGAAAATCATCTTCACAGATCAATGAACCGCCAGGTCTTCATTACTGGGGGGACAGGCTATATGGGAAGCCGTCTGATTCCTCTTCTGCTCAAGCGCGGTCATGTAGTGAAGGCGCTGGTGAGAGAGGGCTCTAAACACAAACTCCCCGCCGGATGCACTGCCGTCATCGGAGATGCTCTGGACAGGTCATCGTTTGTTCATCATGTCCGACCTGCCGATACGTTTGTGCATCTGATTGGCGTTGCGCATCCAAGTCCCGCGAAAGCAGACCAGTTCCGTTCGATAGACCTTGTATCAGTCCGGGAATCTCTTTCCGCCGCTGTTGAGGTGGGTGTCAACCACTTTGTCTACCTGAGTGTGGCACAGCCCGCACCGGTGTTGAAAGCGTATGTGGAAGTTCGTGCTGAGGGTGAAGCGATGATCCGTGCAAGTGGTTTGAACGCTACGTTTTTGAGGCCGTGGTACGTGCTTGGCCCGGGACATTGGTGGCCGTATATTGTTGTACCTTTGTTCTGGGTGTTGGAGCGTCTGCCAGCGACAAAGGAAAGAGTCCAGCGGCTGGGATTTGTAACAATCGATGAAATGGTTAACACACTTCTTGACGCGATTGAAAATCCGAGCGATGGCGTTCGTGTACTTCAAGTTCCCGACATACGGCAGAAAAGTAAAAGCAGAATACCTTAACCCTGCATGTAATGTTGGTGATGAAACGGAAAAGGCGGCCATGGGGCCGCCTTTTCAAATGTTTGAGCGTGGTTTCTTTTCTATTTCTTCGCAGGCTCACTCTTGCGCTTGATGGCTTGCGACGGCTTGAGAACGGGCGATGAAAGAACCAAACGTCCGGCAGCAGTTGACTTCACCCAGTATGCCTTTGCTGGTGTAAGAGTATCTGCCGCAGTGTATGATCCGGTGTATTCGTAGAACGAAGATTCGAGAATTCCGGGCGGAATCTGGACGATCGCATTTGTATCGACGGGATTTGTGATTGATCCAATCAAGTTCCATCCGGCGATGACGTCGATAGTATCGCGCAAAAGCGGAATGCCCGTAATCGGGACGTTCCCCGCACTCCCAAACTTCAGCCAGTATCCCTCTCCATTTGTGAGTGTATCTCTCTGCACATATCCCAAGCTGTGATCGAATGCAAATGCCCCGGATGTTGCAGTTGGGAACTGCACCGTCGCTCTCCTATCGCTCACAGTCAAAGGAAGCGATATCATGTTCCATCCTGTGGTCACGCCATATTGATTCGTCACTGCCGCCGTTGTTGTAAACGTCCATTGTGCTGACCAACCGCTCGTTCCCGCAATGTTCTTCGCTCTCACACGCCAGTAATATGGCGTGCTATTGTTTAGGGTGCCTGTCAATCGTGAAGTCCCGGTGATCGTCGAATCATCCAATATGGTTAAACCAAACAGTGAATCAGCAGAAACTTGCAAGCGGTACGATGTCGCTCCTGAAGCCGGGTTCCACCCCAGTGTCACCGTCAGTGGTTGATTCGTTGCTCCGTTGGCCGGTGATACAAGCGTCGGGACGGAAGGAATGCTTGCCACACTGTATCCGTACACCCTGATATCATCGACGTAGAATCCATCCCTCTCTTCGCCTCCGTCGGCTGCAACGCGGAACCGGAGCTTTATCTGTCTGTTCAGGTATGAGGTAAGATCAACTTCCTGTTCCACCCACGTAAGTCCCGGTGTATAGCTTTCGTATCCCCACGTCCCTGTAGGTTGCAACGATCCACTGCGACCCGAACCTGAGTGAGAAAGCTTGGAACGCAACGTTGTCCATGTACTGCCATTGTTGGTTGATAATTCAACCGTCGCAAAATCCCAGGTGGGCTCGATTGCCCACTTCGTCCAGAACTTCAATTGTGCATATTGATAGCCCGTGAGGTTCAGTTGTGCATTCAAAGTAAGTGCGTTGTTTGCATTTGTTGGGTAGTTTCCCGATGGGCTGTCTGTAAACGCGTTGGGCGGTGTATGTGCGTTTGTCGTTATGCCCCAGCCTGTTCCGGTTGTCCAGTTACCTGTTCCACCGCTGGCATTGTCAGCAAGAAGAACTGTCGGAGTGCCGACGACGAGAATAACAGTGTCCTGTTTTTGAAACCCCTGAGGGTCTGTAATCTG
>JBGPGQ010000325.1:0-3830 GCA_041483995.1 Bacteroidota bacterium | reverse complement strand
CGCGCTATCTTTACAACCCTCCGCTCAGAACAAGTATGGAAAACCATTTGATCATGAAGAGTATGGTTACTACATGCCTTTCTCTGAAGGGAATTTCTACGCATGGTCAGCCCAGCCTTGTACAGATGATGAAATCAATCTCCTTGCTCGTTTCAAGACCATCGTTGATCTGACCTTCCGCCGTTATCTCGATCTTCAGAAGGCAGAAGCACAAGCAAGGGAATCACAAATCGAAGCCAGTCTTGAACGAGTGAGAAGTAGAACTCTTGCCATGCAAAAATCGGATGAACTGGCCGAGACGGCCGCAGTGCTCTTCAAACAACTCATTTCCCTGGGAATTGAACCCAATCGCCTCTACATTGCAATCATGAAAGATGAAGATGGCAATGCGGAATTCTGGATAACAGATGAAGACGGAAGCAAAGTAAGTTCGGGGTTCGCTGCCAACCTGCATGGTAATCATTCCTTTCGAGCGATGTTCGACGGATGGCAGGAGGGGAAGAAGTCCATTACCATTGACATGCAGGGGAAAGAGTTGGAGGAGTATTTTCAGTACCTCAGCTCACTGAATGTACCCTTTAAAGGCGGACTTTCCCAGAAGCGCCGGGTGCAGAACATCGCGTACTTTTCCAAAGGTTTTATTGGCATGGCCTCGCCGGACAAACAACCGGAAGAAACAACCACCCTGCTGGAACGGTTTGCCGCGGTGTTCAACCTTACGCTCACTCGTTTCAATGATTTGAAATTAGCCGAGGCACAAGCTCACCAGGCTCATCTTGACCTGATTCAATTACAAACAGAAAAGAAAAGAGCTGAGGATGCCCTCTCTGAACTTAGTGCTACTCAGGCTCAACTTGTTCAGCAGGAAAAACTCGCTTCACTGGGCCAGCTTACTGCAGGTATTGCACACGAGATAAAGAACCCGCTGAACTTTGTGAACAACTTCTCATCAGTGTCGGTTGAATTGGTTGACGAGGTGATGGATGAGATAACAAAGTCAGCCTCACATCTGAGTACGGGGGAAGTCCCACACCTGCTTGCCGACATAAAAGCCAACCTGACAAAAATCATCGAGCATGGCACACGTGCTGATAGCATCGTCAAGTCGATGCTTCAACACTCACGCGGCGGCAGTAGCAGAATGGAGCTGACTGACCTGAATGCACTAATCAAAGAATTCACCAACCTTGCCTTTCATGGAATGCGTGCCAGCAAGAATCCGATCAATGTGGATATCGAGCTCGATTTCGACAAAGCCATCAGCAACGTACTGTTGAAGGCTGAAGACTTTAGCCGAGTGATCATCAACCTGTGCCAGAATGCGTTCGATGCAATGAGGGAGAAGGTCAATACCAGAGACAAGCAGTCAGGATCGTATCTGCCGAAGCTGACAATACGCACTCGGCGTGAGACAAATAGAATTGCTATCCAGATTGAAGATAACGGTCCGGGCATTCCCGATGTCATTAAGAGCAAAGTGCTGCAACCTTTTTTTACCACCAAGAAAGGCACACAGGGGACGGGCTTGGGGCTTTCCATCACCAACGATATCGTGAAAGCTCACGGTGGCGAAATGAAAATAGAATCAAACGAAGGCGGTGGTGCAACATTCATCATTGTGCTACCAACTGAAGCGCAAAAGTGAATCTCCATCAAATGAACGGACGTAACACGCGACAAACCAATAGCTGATCTACCCGGAGTATTGTCCTATGGCTTTACCGAAAATCATGGTGGTTGACGACGAACCCGATTTGCAGATGCTGATCCTGCAGAAATTCAGAAAGCAGATTCAAAATGACGTATATCAGTTTGTGTTTGCCGAGAACGGCGAAGAAGCACTCAACCACATCAATGGTTCGGATGACATCACATTGATATTATCCGATATTAACATGCCCAAGATGGATGGGCTCACCTTGTTGCAGAGACTGCAAGAGAGGAATAATCCGGTCCTCAAGACAGTCATTGTCTCCGCGTATGGTGACATGGAAAATATCCGCACAGCCATGAATCGAGGGGCATTCGATTTCGTGACCAAACCGATCGACTTCAACGATCTGCAATTGACAATCGAAAAGGGGATGAAAGAGATCACAGCGGTGAAAGCTGCACTCGACGACCGGAAAAGCCTGCTTGCCGTTCAGCGCGATCTGAACACTGCGGCGCGCATACAACAAGCAATTCTTCCACAGGAGTTTCCGGCTTTTCCCGACCGGAATGAATTCTCCATTTATGCCGAGATGCATCCGGCAAAAGATATCGGCGGCGATTTCTACGATTACTTCCTCATCGATGATACACATCTCGGGTTCGTGATAGGCGATGTATCAGGGAAAGGAATTACGGCAGCCATCTATATGGCGGTGGCCCGCACCATGATCAAGGGTATCGCCTCACAAATACTTGATCCGGCAGAATGCCTCTCGAAAGTAAACACCATGCTCATTCCCGAAAGCGATGCGAGCATGTTTGTTACAGTATTCTACTGTGTCATTGAAACAAAGACCGGAGTCATTAGCTATTGCAACGGTGGACACAACCTCCCATTGTTAGTGCGGAACGCATCAGTAACGCAGATGGAAGATACGGCCGGAATAATACTGGGTAAGATCGAACCTTTCAAGTTTGAAACCAAGCAGATTCAATGTCATCCTGGCGATAGAATCGTACTTTATACCGATGGCGTCACTGAAGCAATGAATGAGATACAGGAATTGTATAGCGAAGTTCGTCTTGTGCAGTACCTCGAAAAGCATACACCGGATGCGTTAAGCAAGCTGATACGAGGTGTTATCGGTGATGTACTGAAATACATGGGCAAGGCCAGTCAGACCGATGACATCACGGTGTTGTCGCTCGAGTACAGGGGGATGAATGGAATGAAAAAGGATGGATGACAGACGATGGACATGATCGGCCAAACAATCTCGCACTACAAAATATTAGAGAAGCTCGGCGAGGGCGGCATGGGTGTGGTCTACAAAGCCGAAGACACTAAACTCAAGCGCATCGTTGCGCTGAAATTTCTCCCTGATCGCGTCAATCAGAGTGAGGTCGACAAGTCCCGCTTTCTTCAGGAAGCGCAGGCTGCAGCCGGATTGAACCACAACAACATCTGCACAGTGTATGGAGTCGATGAACACGAAGGACATATGTTCATCTCCATGGAATATGTCGAGGGAGGAACATTACGCGAAAAGCTTCCGTTTGCGAGTACCAATGATGCTATAACCGTTGCAATACAAATTGGCGACGCCCTGCAAGAAGCTCACTCCAAGGGTATTGTTCACAGGGACATTAAGGCGGACAACATCATGCTGGCTTCGAAGGGTCAGGCGAAAGTGATGGATTTCGGTCTTGCAAAACTAAAAGGATCGCTCAAGTTAACTCGGACTTCGAGTACAGTCGGCACGGTTGCGTACATGTCGCCGGAACAAATTCAGGGAAGAGAAGCAGATCAACGGAGCGACATTTTTGCATTCGGCGTGCTCCTCTTCGAGATGCTCACAGGAAAACTCCCTTTCCGGGGAGAGCATGAAGCGGCGATCATGTACTCAATCGTCAATGAAGAACCGCAGCCGATTGAGAATTTTAATAGCAACGTTCCGTCAGGGCTGACACAGATTTTGAAACGTGCATTGGAGAAAGATCCCGATGCACGTTATCAATCGATGCAGGATGTGGTGAACGATCTCTTGTTGCTTCGGAGCGGTGGTACCGTGGCGTCAGCCCCAAAATATCCCGACAGCAAAAAGTCATTCTCTGGATTCTCAAAACTCCTTCGCCCTGTAGTTCTGATTCCTGTTCTCATTGTTCTCGCCGCCGTG
>JBGPGQ010000324.1:0-3839 GCA_041483995.1 Bacteroidota bacterium | reverse complement strand
TCGATGGCATCACCTGGCGTGGGGAAGGCAGCGTTTGTGAATACATTGCCGGTTGGGATCTGGAACATGCAATTACCATTCGACCCAATATACATCGTTGTATACGCTACCCCGTAATAACTGAACGGGAAGGGAAGAGTAACGGTGAAATATCCTTCATCGCCACCGCGGAATGTGCCTGTTGGAGTCCATGCACTTGCTGAATCCAGTGCTGTTCCCGTGGAGGAAATATCAATCCAGTTGAAAACTGGTCCACCTGGCTCATCGCTGTCGATCCATCGGTATCCGAATGCATCAGGGCCGCCGTGGTTGTCGGTAATCGGTCCGCTACTTGAGCCATCATCGCTCCCCTTTGGCAGTTCAGGACCGTGATGAATGTGCACTTGTCCTGCTGGTGCCCTGTTTGGTGTTGCAGGTATGTCAGTCATCGTCCAGGTGAGCGTGGAAAGACCGGTGTTTTTGATGACAAGTGTGTCTGTGGCACTGGCGCCGGGATTCACACCTCTCACAAGGGAATCCGGCCGCACGGTGATTACCGGTGCACCCACCACGCGCAACGTGACACCGACGATGGTCGATGGGTTTGCCGGGTCGTTACTTGCGATCGTGACGTTTGTTGTGTAGGTACCAACTGCCAGACCCGTTGCGTTGAACTGGCATGCAAATGGTCCGCTCTCAGCAGGAGCAAGTGTATCTGCCGTTGGCGAGAGGGTCAACCATGGTGCGCTCTCGGAAAGGTTGACGAAGAGAAAGTTCGCCGGTGCAACAGCAGTGTTTGTAATGGTAAAGGACTTTGCATGGCTTTGGCCTACCAGCAGTGTATCGGCAACAGACGTCGGGTTGACACCGATTGCCGGTGCTGCGATACACGTTCCATTGAGAATAACATCGCTTCGCGGTGTCCCCTGGGAGTTGCTCAGGATGATCACGCGCCCGGTGTCACTTCCCAATGCGGTTGGTGTGTATGCAACGATAATGCGAACCGAGTCGCCCGGTGGCACCAAGGCACTTCCTGGAGTGACCGTGTAGTCAGTGTTTGTTCTGGTGATGGAGCTGATGTTCAGCGGCAGCACGCCACCATTGTGTGCCGTGACTGTGTCACGACGGGTTGTGTTAATTTGCGTCAGCGGGAACGTCACCGTTGTCTTGTTCAGGATTAGGACTGCAGAATCAGCCAATTGCACACTCAAGCTTGCCGGAACCAGCAATGAGCCGGAAACATCCGGATGTGTCGCGTCCACTATGAGTTTGGCGTTGTAGGTCGTCCCGGTATTCAATCCGGCTGCATCGAACGTCACGGTGATATTGGAACTGCTGTTTGGTGCCAGTGTGCCGACTGTTGGATTTTCACTGATCCAGCCTGCATCGGGCAGATAGAAGCGGAGTGCAAGGTTGTCGTGCATATATGCACCATTGTAAACGACTGGGAGGCCAACTGTTCCATCTGCGTTCTCAACGCCTATGGTCGATGAGCTCAGTGTCGTCAGCATGCTTCTGTATTGACACAAAATTTCACCGCTTGGTCTGATTATCACCTCGAATGTGTATCGACCCAGTTCGCTTCCACCGGTATAGTGAGAGACGGTATCCCACTGCACAATGAATTGCGTGTTTGCCGCATCATAGTAATACCATATTGTGCCGGCGCCTGCGGAAGACACATCCAGATCATCCCAGAACGCATAAATTGCATTATTGGGTGGTGTGGAGGTTGGGATAGCATCATTGACATATTGCGTCGAAGGGCTGCCCCCGAATTGTACGTTGCCATTTGATCCGATGCTGATGCCCGTGAAGGTAGTACCGTAGAATGGGAACGAGAAGCCGCCGGGGAACGAAGGTATGGTGTAATACCCATCGTCGCCTGTTCCTGAGGTCCACGATGTAATTTGTGTTCCCACCGCTGTGATGTCCACCCAGTTGTATGTCGGTCCGCCCGGTTCATCGCTGTCAATCCAACGATACCCGAATCCGTCGGGACCACCTGCACCATTCAATTGATTTCCACCGGTGCCCCTGTCAACATAGTTCTTGGGAAGGAATATCTCCCGCTGTTGAACGGCGGGTGCTTGTACGACGGGTTTGCTCATCCGTACGAGTGCATTATCATCCGAAATACGGAACGGCACAGGATCACTCGTGGTGTTGGTCAGTGTCAGTGTCTTGGCATGTGTCTGGCCAACAACCAGCGTATCACGTACTGCAATGGGGGAAGGCTCCACCACAAAACGAACCAGTGCGTCGATGTTTGTCGGGACGCCAGCGCTGATTACGGTGCCGTTGAATGTTCGTGTTCCGTACGGCGACGGCGGGTCGATAATAACATTGTACGTCCCCACTGGTAACGGTGCCGAGAAATTACCTGTTGTGGAGTCCGTAAAATCGTTGATGACTTCAAGAGATCCGAAAATCACTCGTACGTTTGCACGAATACCGGAGGCGTCATTCCTGTGTGCATGAATCGCCAATGTGCCACCTGCCGCAGGCGTCATGGCGAAATTACGAATCAGTGTATCGTGCCGTGTAATGGTCACATTGATCAGCGTATCGAGGAACCCGAACTTTCGTCCTCTCAATGTTAGATTGGCCGTCGTACCCTGTGTGTCGACGAGGGCACCTACAAAATAGGATCCATTTCCCTGACTTGTTGCACCTTGTTGCTGAATGGGTTGAGTGAAGTCAACAGCGACACCGGCGAGAGGTGTGCCTCCGCTTACATTGGTAATCGTCCCGGCTACCCAGCCGAAGTTCTCGGCATACTGGACTCGCTCAACATACGCTTTGTTCGTACCTGTTCTCCGGTCAGTCCAACATGCCCACGCCTTGCCGGCCATTGCTGCTGTTTCGTAATAGTCGCCGTTGTAGTTGGCGTTGGTATTTGGAGTTCCCTGAGGTTGGTAGTTTGCGCGCACGTCGCTGACAACGAAGTGATCCCACGTATCTCCACCGTCGTTCGAGTTTGCCACATAACGATTGACCATGAAGTTGCTGCCGGTGGAATCCATATCAAAGTAGCTGACAGAAACGCTGCCGGTAGTCGGGTCCACCGCAACAGAACCGAACCACTGTAGTCTGCCCAGAGGCTGGTTGGCAACGGTGATCGGCGAACTCCATGTCGTGCCGCCGTCACTTGAGCGCTGCATCAAGACATCGGAGTTTCCGGATGTTCTGTCGGAGTAGGTAACATAGACCCATCCCCGACGAGGACCGCCAGAGCGGTCTGCATCAGCGCTTGGAAAACTGTTGACGCGAACATTGTTGAATTCAGGAAGACCGCCATTTGAAGTTCTGATACCGCTGATAGGGAACGCAACTGCTGGTGCATTAAATGTTGCGCCACCGTCAGTGGATTTTGCCATGCCAATTCCCACTTCGGGAGTTCCCGATGTGTAGTGTGCCCAGAAGACGTACACTTCACCATTCGGTCCGATGGCAATGTGAGCGCCTTGTCCGCGGTTCCCACCTATCGCTAGCTGAAGACGTGGTTGCCAGCTTGCTCCCTGGTCCGTGGAGCGCGCAAAAAATACAGGGGCGGAACCGACACCAAAGTCCGTCCATGCAACGTACGCGTTATTCGGAAACGTACCGGAATAGTCTGCAGCAGCATGTTGTTTGTCATCGTTCCCGCTGTTGAGATTGTCAGCGTTCGAACGTGTGCTCCATGTAGCACCAAAGTTTGTTGTGCTCACAAAATAGACTCCACCGGGCGAACCAAGTGTGCAGAAGTATGCGCGTCCGCTTACATCGAAGAACGCAACAGGATCACCGAAGTCGTCAATAATGTTTGGTGGATTGTCTTCGCTTTGTATTGAGGGAGGCCATGTGAGGCCGCCATCGGT
>JBGPGQ010000323.1:0-3846 GCA_041483995.1 Bacteroidota bacterium | reverse complement strand
GTGGACATCCCAGAATGCAACATCGGCGAGTATCGATCAAGGGATTGGAGCCGTAGCACTTTCCGGCAGTACGACTGTACAAGTGACAACAACCAAGACTTTTACTCTTACATTAGCCGGAGCTGGTGGACCAACGAACTATTCGAAGACGATCGTTGTGCTGTCTTCTCCACCCCCGCCTTCCGGAACATTCACTGGAAGTCCCGATACACTGCCATCCGGTGGAGGGAACACAACACTAACATGGACGTCGCAAAATGCAACATCGGCCAACATTAATCAGGGGATAGGATCTGTCGCTCTCTCCGGTAATACCAATGTGCAAGTGGCTGCAACCACAGCCTTTACTCTGACCTTGATAGGAGCAGGAGGAACAACGAACTATTCGAAGACGATTGTCGTTGCAGCGGCTCCACCACCACCACCTGTTCCAATACTTGCTTCTCCAGCTTCGGGTTTCACCGGTGTGCCTACTACTTTGACCCTACAATGGAACGCTTCAGCAGGTGCGACTTCCTACAGGCTACAAGTATCAACAGACTCATCCTTTGGAACCACATTCGTGAACGATTCAACAATCATCACCACTTCGCGAACCATTGGGTCTCTACCCAACCTCACGAAGTACTACTGGCGTGTGAGGGCGAAGAATGCCGGTGGTACAAGTGCTTATTCTTCCATCTGGAATTGTACCACCATCATTGCCATCCCCGCCAATCCTGTGCTGGTTGCGCCCGCAAGTGGTTCTCTTAATCAGCTAACATCTGTAACCATGAGCTGGAATTCAGCTCTCCGTGCATCAACATACCGATTGCAGATAGGTACAGACTCGAGTTTTTCGAGTGGAATTGCGCTGAACGATTCAACACTTATTGACACGTTCCGCGTAGTCAGTGGTTTGAATAACAGTACGAAGTACTATTGGCGTGTGAGGGCGAAGAATGCCGGTGGCGCTAGTGCCAATTCATCTGTTTGGAATTTCACAACAATAATTGTAGCGCCGTCAACACCGTTACTAATTTTGCCGATCAATAATTCTTTAGATCAATCAACTTCACCAATATTGAAGTGGAGTGCAGCCGCTGGAATTGCGACCTATAGTCTTCAAGTAGGAACAGACTCGAGTTTTTCCAATGGAATCGTATTGAACGATTCAACACTTACCGACACTTTCCACGTAGTTAGTGGTTTGAATAACGTCACGAAGTACTATTGGCATGTGAAGGCGAGGAATTCCGGCGGTTCAAGTGCCTATTCATCCGCCTGGAATTTTACTACTGTTATTGCGGTACCGCCCACACCGACACTGGCGTCTCCGGCAAACGGTTCTCAAAATCAACCAACTTCCTTGACATTCAGATGGAATTCTGCTCTGCGCGCGGTGACATATATACTCCAGGTAGGTACGGATTCAAATTTTACGGTTGGTGTTGTGTTGAATGATTCCACGCTCGCCGATACGTTTCGTGTAGTAGGCGGATTAAGTAATAGCACGAAATACTATTGGCGAGTTCGAGCAAAAAATGTAGGAGGAACAAGCGGGTATTCATCGGTTTGGAATCTCACGACAGTTTTTCAGGTACCATCAACACCGATACTAGTCTCGCCCCTAAGTGGCTTGTTAAACCAACCAACCTCGCTCACATTAAACTGGCATGCGGTTACCGGCGTGGGAACTTATCATGTTCAAGCCGGAACAGATTCGACTTTTCTGAATGGTATCGTGCTTAATGATTCAACTACTATTGACACATTTCATGTAATGAGTGGACTAAGTAATAACACAAGGTACTACTGGCGCGTTAGAGCAAGGAATGCCGGAGGGACAAGTGCGAATTCGGCCATATGGAGCTTCACTACGATTGATGCGGCACCGTCCGCACCGATACTCGTGTCTCCTTCAAACAACGCCACGAATCAACCGGTGAGTTTAACGTTGCAATGGAATGCAGTATCAGGCGCGACCACATATCGCTTACAAGTTGCTATTGACACTAGTTTCGGGGGCTTGCTTGTTGATGATTCGATTCTAACGAATACTTCAAGAGATATCGGTCCGTTGTCAAACGGCACTACCTATTTTTGGCGTCTGTCTGCTGAAAATGCGGGAGGGATAAGTAGTTTTTCTTCTGCGTGGACTTTCACTGTGACTACAGGTGTTGGTGGTCAAGGGCCGCAAGACATAACTTCAATAGGGACACCTGCAGCTCTTATTACAAATCCCACAGGAAGTGGGAATCATTCCCTGTCTGTAATTCGAGACGGCTTAGTGCCCCCACCGGGAACCACGAATCCTCAGGAACAATATGATACGTACAATGGCGGTGGGCCGCGCACCTTGGATTGGATAGGCTACACATTTTCTTCCACGCACACATTTTCACGAATCGACTTTCAAGAAGGAATGGAATTTTCCAACGGCGGGTGGTTCATTTCTCTTAGTGTCCAAGTTCGGGTAGCTGGGCAGTGGGTCAATGTTCAGAGTGTTGTCAGTACGCCTTCATATGCTGGTGCGAATGGGGTGGGCTATGAACTCTATCAACTTACGTTCACTCCGATGACAGGAGACGGGATTCGGGTTGCAGGAACCCCTGGCGGTTCATCACATTTCATCTCCTCCGGCGAACTCCGGGTTTATGATAATGGTACGACCTCTTCGGGTCCTCCACCAAGTCTCCCCGCCGACTTTACATTGAAGCAGAACTATCCAAACCCATTCAACCCTTCAACAAGGATTGCATTTTCGATTCCCCATCCAACCGAAGGAAAACTTGCGATCTACAATATCCTGGGTGAAGAAGTGCGCGAGTTGTTTTCCGGCCCAATGACCGAGGGAACAAAAACTCTTGAATGGGATGGCAAAGATGAAAAGGGAAATGACCTCTCGTCTGGCGCTTACATCTACAGATTAACAACTACAGAGTTTTACGGGTCGAAGAGAATGTTGCTAATTAAATAGGGCATTCTCCGAATCACAAACGGTCATATGTCCAATGCACGCGCGGTTTCAAGCCGCGCGTGCATTTTTCAAGTTATCGTTCATTCAAACAAAATCTTTCTGCTTGAATGCATCGTATGCATATATGGAGATCCTTACATTACATTGTAAAGTGACAAAACCA
The DNA here is from genome assembly GCA_041483995.1 of Bacteroidota bacterium. GTDB lineage: Bacteria > Bacteroidota > Ignavibacteria > UBA10030 > UBA6906 > JBGPGQ01. The sequence continues at coordinate 724 of JBGPGQ010000323.1, read as the reverse complement.
GCCCTTATTTAACATATTACTAGAACGTTTCAGGTGATTATGGTCACCCATAACTTCATACAATTTGAGCACATTATAAATGCACACAAGAGCATTGATCAACCAATGCATCCGTTCATTTGCCCGCTTGAAATCTCTGAGCATATGTCGTATATTAACATCAGAAGCATTATTCAACGGCTTTATCCCCAACCATTTTACAGATAAACCAGCAGCAGAACAACAGTTCTTTTTCTAATGTGTGAATTCGCCCTCTCGCAATGCGTAGTCAAGGGAGGTCGATGCAAGTGGGAAGCCCATTCGAAATCGTTAAAGTAATATTTCACTACAATTCTACACTTGTGCGACCAGAAACTAAGCGATATTCTGGTGCTCTCGCTCACAATGTATAACCATTTCATTTCCTATTATTATGGCAGACTCTTTATTTAACCCAAACGAATACGTCATTTGCATCAAATCAAACTTGTTTTGCTTTGATCTACAAGCAAAGGCAGAATAATTCTTTTTCGGCTTCATAACTGTGCGTCACAACTAAAGCACGCTCTGTCATGTCTTGGACATCGCAAGTAACAGATCGCCGCTTTGAAAATTCACAATCAAGCAAAAGAAAAGCAACCATCCCATTAGGGGGACTACTTATGAAAAAATTTACAAACCTCACAGTTTGCACATTCATTCTGCTGCTCGTATCTGGAGCAACAGCAAGTGCAATAACACGTTT
>JBGPGQ010000322.1:0-3849 GCA_041483995.1 Bacteroidota bacterium | reverse complement strand
TTCGGAAAGCTCTCCTGGTTTGTTTGAAGATTCAACGGTCATCCGCGTATCAATGCTTGCCGATATGCTTCCTCGTCTTTGTGGCGGAGGTGACTGTTGTGGCTGCGGTTCTTCAAGCTTCTGCTGGGGCGGTTCATCGGGTTCTTTTTTGTATGTGGCCGTAGTATCCTCAACCTGAGGTTCGGCATATATGAAGCTCCATATCTCACTTGCGCTGACAATTTTGTCTGCTGTCCGGGCGGTGATCTGCCATGCATAACGATGACCCTGAATCAGGTTGCGCGTTCCAAGACTGGCCTGCCAGACGGAAGATCGCAAGTCATTTCTTTCGAGAGCTGGAGGATTGACCCTGATAGCTTCTTCGGGTGTTTGATCGGAGAGGATTTCCACTACGCGAAGATCGCAGACGATGTTTTCACCGGTTGAAACCTTCGGTTGCATGAACCAGGACCAGGTGACAAACCTGTCACTAACGTTGGTCTCGTTATATGGTGTAAGAAGAATTGGAGGGAGCGCTTCCTGGGCGTGTGTCCAATGCGGTGCAAATAATATCATGGACAGAACAACGAGCGTCGTCAATACAAAGGATCGGTCCGGGCGATTGTCTTCAGGGGGAACGTTCATTGCATGCCAATCAACTTCTCTTGATTTTGTATGAACTATACTCATTTGGTCAACACGTTGATATTTCTTTAGATCTCGTGTGGGAGTACATTGGCGTACTCCCACAGAGATTGTTGTCCGCACGAGATTACTCGATCAAACTGAATGTCATTGAAACTTTCACTTCGGCGGCTGATTCAGACAGCGTGTATGTCTTGGTCAGCTTCCCTCCATTGGCGTTCTGTACATCCTTGACATTAAGTTCAATTGTTCCTGGGCTGTACGTGACAAATCCATCATGTTTACCCTGATCAGTGGCCCCCAACCATTCAGGACCACTTTCGATTTTATCGCGCACCTTGAATTCGATGGAAAGCTTATAGGTATTGATCAATTCAGGATCGACTCTGAACTCAGGCTCGGCATTGATGCTAATAACATCATTGGATCCTTTCTTAATCGGGGCCGAAGCTGCCTGTTCCCAGAGATTTTTTGATGTATTGCCGAGGGTCAGTTTGATATGGCCGTACAATTCCTCATCACCTCCGAAATCGCTCACCTTGGTTACTTTGATCGATGAGTTGGTGATCTTGAGTCTCTGCGCATGCCTGCATTCGACATTATCGAATTGTGAGATTCCCTTTATGAATACCGGTGCATCGTCCGAAACAAAACGGAACATATATGCGAGAGGAACTCCAAGAGCGCCCTGCACTGTGGGGTCAATTCCCTTGATGAAGTTTTTGAATTCATCGAAGCTCCCCACCGCGGCTGCCGAGGCGTTCTGTGCATTCCCTCCTATGATTCTTACTTTCAGGGATCCTGCTTTCAAAAGAGAGCTCACTTCAGCCGAACCTTTTACGCTTCCCGATGCCACATCAACAAGACCAACAGCCCTCTCCAGAGAAGCCTTCAGGTCGACGGAAGCCTCGGTTGAAGTCGCAGTAATAATGGCCATTCTCCCATATATAACGTTGCTTACCACAACTGCATCCGAAGGGGGTGCGCCATTGACAAGCTCCCAGGGCGGGCTTGCAACCGAAATGGTAAAGTATGGTTGGACGACCACAGCGACCGCACGGTTTACTTCAAATTTTTCCTCGTTCGAGAAACTCTGACTCGCGGATACATCGATCGGTATGTCAATCAATGCTTCCAGATTCGCGCTGGCGCTGGATTCCATGCTGAGCTTCAGTTGAGCCGATGCATGGACTTCATACACGTCGGAGTAAATCCTTGCCGGGATTGGCGAATTCTTCAGACGATTTAATAATCCGTTTACAGCATTGTTGATGGCTCCCAAATCGTACGGGGCAGCAACAGCTTGGGCGTTTGAGAGATTTACATTTGAAAAATCGATCAGGTCTGTGGTAATGCTAAAAGCTTTTTTTGTGATTGGCTGCTGCATGAATGTGCCATTGAGTACGGATTGATCACCGAAGATCATTCCGGGTGCGATATTGCCTGCGGCGCCATAGTTGTTGATAATCTCAAGATGCTCCTCCTGCGAGCTTGTTACTTTTTCACAGATTCTTACCCCATCGGTTGACGTTTGCGATACGGGCGAGCCTACCGACTGAATTTTTTCAGAGGTGGCAAATGGAGTTGCCTGCAAACTGTATGTGATACCGTTGACCTGAGTGCTCTTTGGAGAATGTGCGCTTACGGCAGGGGGAGTTGCTCCTCTGTTTGGTGCAGTTGAATATGCACGCATCTGCGTCATGGGGTCTTCGTTTTTGATCAGCGATAGATTCTTGATCCCAAACGACGTCAGGTTGTGTTTCTTCAAGACGTCGCTCAACGCACTCTTGGGCGCTGTCTTTAGCTTAAGCCCGATTGACCCTTGTGCCTCGACTTGAGCCGTCAGAATGACGATGCTCATCAAGGCAAAGAACAGTTTTTGTAGTGCCATAGCATACCTCGTTTAATTTGTGGGTGGATGATTAGTGTGTTGGTACAGCGGTTTCATTTTCTTTTTGATGAATGATAACAATCAGCTACAAAACACTGGAAACCAGTCCGCGAAGGATTGATAAGTCGTCTTTAAGCACAAATGCAGTTGCACCCGCGTCCCTTGCTGCTGAACGAAAATCGTTGTCATCGTATTGCGTGATAATGATAACCCGCGCGTTGGACGAGTGACTGCGAATGGCGCGGGTTGCCGTAATGCCATCCATCCGTTGCATGCGAATGTCCATGATGACAAGATCGGGTTTGCAGTTGGAATACTGCTGTACCGCCTCGTCTCCGTCCCCCGATTCGATGAACTCCGCACTCAACCCGTTGAGCACGGATTTGATGGTATCTCGCATGTTGGGACTATCGTCAACGATCTGGATGAGCATGAATGAGTTGGTTGAAAAGTGTGGGGAAAATATAATGCGTGGAAGGAGCAGCAGAAAGATGTGGACACCCTCAAAGAGGGTAGGGGGGAACACCTAGTGTTATGGTTTGCATCTCACCGAAAAGTTAGATAATAGGAATCAATCAATGTTCGCTTTGCTGGAATGTTGAATGACTTCTTCGTAAATTCGCGCAGCTAGATCTATCAGGTTCAGGGTTCCCGCCCACTTGGTGATCCGATTCGTGGCTTCAGTCTTACACCAAGGAAACAAATAGGATTACAAATGATGGAAACAGGCACTATCGACATTCGACTACGTCCCATCAGGCTTGCGTTTCTTGTTGATCCTTCTGACAAGAAGGCTGTATTGGAGGCGATAGGATTGAATACCTTTTTATGGGGGGGGGATATAATCCGATCATACCCATCATAAAAAATGTATCGAGGAACTGGAAGCAATATCCGAAAGAGAAAATTTCACGAGAGAGCATTGTGAGCGGATATCTTGACGCATTTGACCCCGACTTTGTTATCCCCTTGGGTTCGTGCAAGGGAAAGACGTTTGATGTGGGTTATCGTGAAATAATAGACTCTGATGAAATCTTTGAGGATTTTGATCGAGATTGGACGCCAAAGTACGGAATAGGTCTTTTTGAGATCCTCAAGTATTTGATTAAAGAGGAGATGAAGTTTCTAAGTCGAGAACCAAAGGAATTTATCATCCCCCGATGCAGTGGCCCATATAGAGTGTTCATGTCTAGTGTAATTGGGATATTGCCGGATCATATAGAAAAAATACTTCTTGAGCATTATTCTCAACATCTAAATGCTCGCGAAGCAAAGTATACTATCCACGACTATGCTGAATTACTGAACCCCAAGCTGACTTTTCCCCGCCGAAT
>JBGPGQ010000321.1:0-3875 GCA_041483995.1 Bacteroidota bacterium | reverse complement strand
ATGGGAAGCAAGAAAAAAGATTGCCATCCTTTCGTTTGTTGTTGCCGTCGTTATCCTTGTCATCAATTTTCTGCTTCCTGTCTACTACAAAGCAACCACCACGTTGCTCCCCGAAACCGAGAAGAACAAGTTATCAGCACTTGGCCAGATTGCCGATGTCGCACAGCTTGCCGGTGTCAATATTCCGGGAAGCGAGATCGCGCGCTTGTATCCGATTATCGCGACAAGCGAAACAATACTCCGTAATGTTCTGAGCAAACGGTACCTTACAGTGGCGTTTCCCGACTCCGTGAACTTGATAGAGTATTTGGGCGTTGAAGGACCAACCCCAGAACACAAGATGGTCGCGGCGATGAACGAACTGCGCAACCTGACGTCAATCGGGCTTGATTCGCGGACCGGGGTTGTGACTCTTTACTTAGAGATGCGAGAGCCGCAACTGGCAGCCGATGTTGCGAACAGCATCATTCAGGAACTCGACAGCTTCATGAGGCGGAAACGGATCACCAATGCTTCGGAGCAATTGAAATGGATCGATATCCGGATCAAGGAAGTACAGAATGATCTGCGCGCTGCAGAGGAGGCGCTGAAAACGTTCCGCGAACGCAACCGGAAGGTTATGGACTCACCACAACTTGCACTCGAACAGGAGAGACTCTCGCGATCCGTTCTTGCCCAGTCCACAATTTTTGTCGAGCTAAGGAAGCAGTATGAGCTGGCCAAGATTGAAGAGATACGGAATACTTCCATTGTGAACGTGCTTGACCCTGCGCGTGCCCCGGTGGAGAAAGAGCGACCAAAGCGCTTACGGAATACAGTCGTCATGTTTCTGCTGACTCTGGTTGCTTCATCGAGCTATGTAGCCCTGAAATCGATCTATAGCGGTCAGATGAGTTCGCTCCTTGGGTCGTTCGGATCACGCAAAGAGACATGAACAGTCGCAAGGATTATGGCCCCCCGGCCGAAGAAATGGGGATAGCGAATGGGCGTCTATTGAGATTCGAACCATTCGGAGCGTAATGCCCATTCAATGGTTGAAGTCCATCATCAAAGCCCGACTTGACCTGCAATCACGCATTCTTGCCCGGAATGCTTCATGGATGTTCATCGCCAACTCTGTTTCAGTCCTCTCGTTGTTTGTCCAATCTGTGCTCCTCGGACGTTTCCTCGGTCCGGAATTCTTCGGAGTGTACGTTCTTGTCACGGCAGTCGTTGAAACCATCCAGGAGGCACTGAACCCCAATGCGGATTCCGCAGTGGTTAAGTATGCAGCGGAATTCCGCGGGCGGGGACAGCCTGATCATATTGTGGCATTCTTGAAGCTTTCCTTCCTAATCGTATCCGCAGGGGCTTTGTTAGCGATTCTGGTTGTGGGGATCCTCGCGTTTGCAGCCGGGCAGTACTTCTTCCAGACAACCGGACTTGCAATTTATGCCCTGTTGTTTGCCGCCTGCAGAAGTATCACCTTGTTCGATGGTGTCAGCATGAGTCTACTGAAGGTATTCGATCGGTTCCGGTTCAATTCCATCCTTAGAATCGTGTTGGTTACATTTGACATGATTGTGGTGGTTCTACTTGTTTCTTTCTTTCAACCCACGGTTGAAGCTGTTCTCGTCGCGATGTCAGCGTCGCTTCTCCTTAGCGGGTGTGTGCGTAACATTGCGGCTGTTGTTGAGCTACGGCATTTCCTGTGGCCCTATCGAACCGGAAGCCTCCGGCTGTTGAAGGGACGATCAAACGAAATCCGGAGTTTTATCGTTAGCAACAGCCTGAGCAAGACGTTGAAGACGGGTGTCACGAAGCTTGATTTCGTCTTACTCGGTACAATATCGGGCTCGCCGTCAGCAGTGGGGGTCTATGCAATTGCGAAAAAGCTTGCGAGTTCCATTGCAGTAGTTGCCGATCCACTTCTTACGTCCGTGTATCCCCAGCTTGCCTCTCTTGTTGCCAAGGGCGCCCAGACGGAAGTAAGAACAATGTTGAAGAAGACAAGCATGGGAATAGTGATGACGGCTGTGCCTTTGTGGCTGTCCCTGATGATTTTTGGGAAGACATTCCTTATTGCTGTGTATGGAGAAGCGTATGTTGCAGCGTACTGGCCCGTGCTGATTCTTTCTGTTTCCTTGTTTTCCGCGTACTCGGTATTCTGGGCAGTGCCACTGCTCCTCAGCCTCGGACAGGCAAGTGCTCGATTGCGTATTGACTTCGTATCTGCTCTGGTGTGGATCGGGCTGATCCTGCTGTTTGTGCCTCAGTTGGGTGCAGTGGGTAGCGCAATTGCGTATGGGTTTTCAGTGGTGCTCATGCATTCGTTTTATGTTTGGAGGGGGTTGAAAACTCTTGCAACGAACATCATCCCGATTGAGAAGCCGGTTTCCTATGAGCTTATCTAAACCGGGCATATACGATGCAAGCTTCAGAGCCATTGCTGCCCATCCGGTGGCAGGGTTCCGATTTTTCCTCGGTCAACATGCAAATCTTCAAGATGAAATCATTCTGAAGACTGCAAAGATCGTTTGTCAGTCCGATTTCCAGCATAGGGTGTGGAAACAAGCGCTCAGTGAGCTTCGCAGCGAGGATTTGGTTTCGCCACGAATCGATCCTGGAGTTGGAGGAAACTCACACAAGACCACGCTGGGGAAATGGCTGTACTGCCTTGTGCGCGTTGCACGGCCGGCCATTGTGATCGAAACCGGTGTGTCTCGCGGTATTTCTTCATGGTTGATACTGAACGGACTGGCGAAGAATAATCATGGTACACTTTACTCGATAGATCTGCCAAACAGGGATACAAACCAATCGTACAATGTCGGCAAGGAGGACATGACCGGGTGCGCGGTCCCTGACGAGTTACGCCCACGATGGAAGCTTGAATTTGGCGACACGAGAATTTTGCTACCAAAACTTCTGAACACTCTAAGAGCGGTGGATGTTTTCTTTCACGATAGTGACCATTCATACGATTCGATGCTTTGGGAATTTAACACAGTGTCCCCATACTTGAGAGGCAACGGATTTGTTGTTTCCGACGATGTCCAAAGGAACAATGCTTTCTGCGAGTGGGTTATGCAAAAACGGTTGGTGGCAGTTCAATTTCGGAAAGGCGGAGTGGCGAGAGGGAAGCTTGAATGAGGAACCAGCCCAGAAGCAGTAACGATCAATCCTATCACAAATGTGGTTTTGCGCTTGGCGGGTTTTGATTTTAAGGTTTACTTGATCAGTCCGTATTCCTGGCGACGTTCACGGGTTGGGCAACTGGCAGCAGTGAAGCTAGCAGACGCCTTTTGCCGTCTTGGAATAGACACAACATTGATTACTCCATTCAACTGGGCTGGAGATAATTCTATTGTGCAGGACGAGTTTCAGCAGGTCTATGGCACATCCAGTACATTGAAGAAAATCGATTTACCAATACCCTTCACGTACGACTATCCGACAGGTTTCCTGAGAAGGCTGCTTATTGTCATTGCTCTGGTTCCATATGCTTTGTATCAGAAAATTAGATCAATTGTCAACAATCGGCTTCGAGTGGTTGTGTTCTGTGCAGACCCGCTCTTGCTCTACGCGTACATGCCTTTGCGGCTTATCCCTATTGCGAAAAGACGGCTTATACTCTGTGCACAACTCCACGACTACTTCACAAGCCGTAAGTATGGGATGGCTTACAATTGCGCCGACCTCTTATTTGCGACGAACATGGCAACTCTCAAACGTGCCGAGTCAGATTTTCCCCGGTTACAATCCAAGATGTCGGTTATTCCGAATCCTGTTTCCCAAAGTAGGATAAGTGCGGTTACAAGCCTGGACAGGCAGCACGTACGGCTTCGTCTAGGTTTCAGATCAGACGACATCGTCGCCGTCTATACTGGCAAAGT
>JBGPGQ010000320.1:0-3900 GCA_041483995.1 Bacteroidota bacterium | reverse complement strand
TGATGCGAGTTGTCGGTGATGTATCTTGCCCAGTTAGTGACTCCCAGGAGTGCTTGCAAATGTTGATAAGATTCCAAGAGATGCTCGTATGAGAAAGATAATCATCCTCTTGGAGTTCTATTCTCTCTTCTCGTGAATGAGTAGTATCGCTTGTGAATTTAGTCGGACGGTCGTAGAGCCCAATCCAAACGCGATTTAGGTCTTCGAGCCCCAACGATAATTCTTGGAATCCCTCGCCCAGATAGAGTCTAAGTCCATCTGCGAAATAGGAATATTTGAGCGGTTGAAACTCTTCGCGGATTGTCTTAGACACGCTTAGCCCCGAAAAGTCTGCATAGGAATTAAAAAGAGCCCCATCAAAATTCATGTCACTGCTAATTGTGACACCTCTAAAGCTTACCCCTGAGGAAAATGTCGATCTTTTAAAAGATGCTCCATCCATGAAGGACGCGCCTTCAAAATATACCTCATTCTCAAAAACCAGATCAGTAAAGTAAGTGTCGCCCGAGAATGTAACGTCCTTAAAGCTTGCTCCCTTCTCAAATCTTATTTGGCGGAATGTAACGCCTTTTAGAAAAGTGGTTCCTTGGAAGTTCACACCTTGACGGAATTTCATTGGACGGAGCCTGTTCCGAGACTGGGGGTCCAAGGCATATAGAGACCCGATTATACAGTTCGAAAACCTCAATGCAAGATCCATTGACGAATCTGAATACAGAGACAAATCAACCCTTTCGATGTATCGCTGCTGAATTGATTTGCCTACTTGTATGCTATCGTAAAGGTCCTCTGGCAACATGTAGCGAAACTGAGGAGCTAATAGACTACTGTTTTTGAGCAAGAGCGACTTAGTCGTATCGCTTTCGATTTTGTACCATTTACGTTGGTAGTAAACACTATCCGGGATTGTCTTCGGCTTCTGGGATTGAGCACTCAATGGACTCACGCAAGCGAGAACAAGCAAAAGGCCAACGACGAAAGGTTTGAATGCAGACGCGTGTGTTTTCATACTGAGAGGAAGTATCAATTAATCGACGGAAGGCTACTAACAATCTTCACCGTCTCAACACTTACAGTGATCACCTGACCAATGAGGTGCATGATATATTCTGGATCATCGGCGCGGTTAGGATCATTGGTGATGCCGCTCCGTTTGTCTGTGCCGATTTGATACTGGTCGATGATCCATTCGAGAGCGGAGCGGTTGCCGAGGCGATACTCAAAGGCTTCCTTTGGGATTCCACCAAGAGTGAAGAAGTCGTTGTAGACGAGCGTCTTCTTATCCTTGGAGAGCTTCATCTTCTCGACACGGTAGTTCAAGTGGCCGATCTTGCTCTCGACAACGTCAAGCTTGTACTCTTTTTGCTTCTCGTATTCTACGTGAAGCGTGGCAAGCTTCTTGCCAGCCTCAGCAAACGCCCAGAAGTCTTTGACGAACGGAATGCGCGGTAACTCGCGACGCAGGTTTGCTGCATACTTTTCACGATACGTTGGATGGTGGAGAAGGGCGTAGATATATTGGAAGATATCGAGCTTTGTTATCGACCTCACCCCCGACCCCTCTGGTTTTGACCCCATCCCCGGCCCTTCCCCGGTGGGGAAGGGAGTTGTTAGCGCTTGCTTCACATGAGCAAGCACGCTGGCGATCTTGTCCGTGACTTCATCGTTCCAGAAGCGGATAACCCGGAAGCCTCTGGTGTTCAAGATTCGTGTGCGTTCAGCGTCGTACTCCCGCTGTTCTTTGTGGACTTCACCATCAAGCTCCACCACTAATTTCTTTTCGATGCAGACGAAGTCAACGATGAATTCGCCAATGGCATGCTGTCGGCGGAACTTAAACCCTATCTTCTGGTTTCGCAGTTGCAGCCAGAGTTTTTCCTCTGCTTCCGTTTGACCCTTTCTGAGTTCTCGGGCAAGAGGCTTAAGATGTTTCCAGGTTTCGGCGTCAGTGGTCATGTAGCGCGGGTCCGACCTCACGCCATCTGACCCCATCCCCGACCCTTCCCCGGTGGGGAAGGGAGTATTTACACCATCTCCAGCGGAGAGGGGGGCAGACCCCGCGCCCGACGCACCCTCTCCTTTGGAGAGGGACGGAAATCTTTCACTCACACCCTCTCCTTTGGAGAGGGACGGGGTGAGGTCGGAGTAGCGCTTGCTGAACTCCTCCAACGCCCAATCCGTAATGTTCTCCCGCGGGTTGCTCCCGTCTTCATCGTATGAGTAGAAGGGGAAGCATTGGAAAGCATCGGTTGTTGCACAAAGATGAAGATCGGGAACCTGGTTAGTCATCAGAAGACTGGATGGCTGGCGTGCGCCAATATCACTTACACAGATGATACGATTCTCAACTCGTGGCACGTAGTTCCTGATTGCACCAATTCTATCCACGGCAACGCCAGCGAAGTAGAGATTCATCTGAGTGAAAGGGCGATACAGAGCTATTCGAATCCTTTCATCACTAAAGTCGAGAGCAATTCCTCGCGTTAGCTCCTGCTTCAAATCTCGACTCCATTTGATCCTTGTTTGATCCACAAAGTTGTCAATATCTTTTGGTTGTCCCTTCTGTTGATACCGGGTCATTTGAGCATTGAAATCGTCGCAAAACTCTTTCATTCGCTGCGCGAGTTGACTCCTACTAAAGTCATACACCACTCTGTCACGATTGGTGGAAACGCCGAGCGCATACGATTGAAAGATTGTTTCCCTCAGATCAGATGAGGTTTTTGATTTTTTGATGCCTAAGGGTAGGAGTTTTGAAAATGATTTCTGCAGCCCTTCTGTCATCCAAGCTTGCTTCTCGTCAGGTTTGACTTCCGTCCATTTAACATTAGCGTGTTGCTCCACCCTATCTAGGTACTCGTACTTCTCTTCTTTCGTAAAGAGCTCGTCCACGCGAGCATAGTAGACCTTCGGGTTCTTCTTGTTTCCTTTTGATAGCCTTCGAACCAACAAATTGATACTGACTCCAACTTGGATTCCGAAGACATTATGCGTCGTTCCTGAGAGTTTTGGGTTCTTGCGAACATTTCCCCCCAGATCCAAAACGTAAATAGCATCAAAGTCAGCTTCGAGGTGCTTTCGCATGCCATCAAAAGCAATCTGATCCAAGAAACTGTTGTTTGAAACGAATGCAACAATGCCTTCACCTTCTTTGAACAGATGTCCCTTCTCATCCCGCACTGCCTTCATGATTCTGTCAGATGCCCACCGAAATGCTTTGACATATGGGTCTGAAAGCTTGTTTAGCAGGGTAGCATTCGAGTCGGCAGCGTATGTTTCCTTCACTCGTTTGTCTATGACGTTGTACTTACGATTCTTATTATTATCGTTCTCGTTGAGTTGGTTTGCATTGTAGGGCGGATTGCCGATGATGACAAAGATTGGTGCCGATTTCTGTTTTTCAACACGGGCTGTGTTCTCAGCCGTGAACAATCCTCCTTGACCTTCGAGCGTCTCAAACGTGTCCACCAAACAAATCCCCTCGAACGGCTTATACTCGCCGATCTTCTCAAAGAACTCGTGCTCAATGTTCATCGAGGCGATGTAGTAGGGGAGAAGCATCACCTCGTTGCAATGCAACTCGTTCTGGTACTTGTATGTGAGTGCCTGCCGCTTGATCTCTTGCATCACCCGAACGATAAATGTTCCGGTTCCTACAAACGGGTCGAGGATGTGTACGCCTTTGTCGCTGAGCGAGCGTCCGAACTCCTTCTGCAAAATCTCCTCCACGCTCTTCACCATGAAGTTCACAATCGGTTGGGGCGTGTACACAATGCCGTGTGTGTCTGCGACCTTCACGGAGAAGCCCTGGAAGAACTTCTCGTATACGGTATTGAGGAAGTGCTGCTTCTGCGCAAAGTCTGTAATGGAATCGGCAGCGGCTTCAATGGCAACGTACAG
>JBGPGQ010000319.1:0-3902 GCA_041483995.1 Bacteroidota bacterium | reverse complement strand
GTCATACTCCAAACTTGTTTCTTATCTCTTGCTGCTAGTCAAGACTATGAACCCAAAAGTGCCACAGTTTCAGGAACATTGAACGTAGTATTGGCTACCCAAAGTGGCTTTGTGGTAGCTACAGACAGTCGGGAGAGCGATGGCCGTGGGAAAACAGTCTCTGACTCAAGTCAAAAACTATTTAGGGCAGGACCAAAATCTGTCGTGGCAATGGCGGGCTTTTCAAAATTGATAATGGGTGGACCATTCGACTTTGAGGCTGCTGCTGCGATACGTGGGCACTATGGAACAGAAGGCCATGGTGAAGATACTCCTGTAAAAATTATTGGGTGGTTTGATGACGCATTCTCATTGGAATTGACAAAGATCATAGCTATTTGTAATACTATCGACACTAGCGCAGCTAAGAATTTTGTATTCTTTGCCACTGTTGCTGGATATATTGACAGTTCGACCATTGAAATTCGTCAAGTCGTGCTCTTACCGACGATATGGGTACCAGCAAACGGTAAGCATGTTCCTATCATCCAGTTATCTGAACGCTCTATCAAGAGGTGTAGTTCGGATTCAATGGTGTATGAAACTGCAGGCTTGGATTCACTAGCCCAGACTGTTCTGTCAGGAAATTATGATGGACAAAATATTCTGTTCAAGAAGTATTGTAAGCTGTACAAAGAAAAATCAACGTCTCAAATGACATTGTTGGAGATGGAAAAGCTTGCCAGGGAATTGGTCAGTGAAACGGGAAAGATCCCACACCTAAGCGCTCTAGTTGGTGGTGATATTCAATTGGCATTGTTTTCAACAAACGGCTTGGCCAAGTGGGACCAACCCATCGCTAGAAAGGAAAAACCTTTCCTCTTGAGTTCATCAATCAAGATTGGCGCAATAATGGAAGGAGCTGATTGCCACGAGATAGCAGCTCCTTCATATTCTTCTGGAGTTTGGGCTCCAAACGTTGATTCAACAGCTATTGAGGTTGGTCCAGGGCAGGGTGTTATTATCCGACCACAACCATCACCTATGGTTTATGTAGCAAACGAATTCCGTAATGCAGTACTAATTCTAGACGGAAACCACTTCTATGGGAACAAGTTTGTGAATTGCACATTCAGGTGGGGCAAAGGTATTCGGAGCTTCTATAAGAACGACATGATAAATTGTACGCTGTTAAGAGATACTTTAGACCTTACAAGCCCCAAACAGATTAAGCACACTTTTCAAGTATATCCACCAGCTAAGCAAGACAGTATCAAATGATCTTCCGACAGAAAGAGGATGATCGGAATGAATCTCACGCTACAACTCCCAGTCAAGCTGCACTACCGGACTGATTATGATGTTTGGCGATGGATTATCCAGCCCCGTCTCGAAACTGAACCGAAGACCGAAAACGAGACAGGCAGATTCCGCCAACTCGATATACGCACCGGGTGTAACATGAACGAGCGTTGCCGAGAACTCGCCCCGTAGGTCTCTAATGATATTGGATTGATTGGGAATTACAAGGAAGAACGGAGGAACAATCCAGGGCTCCGATTGTGGTGCAACTGGTTTAACGTTTGTGACCGATTGCTTTGTAATCCCGGCCTGAAAGAAAATATTCAGGGGCCACTCCGGCTTGACGGAGTTCAATGTCAGGGCGGCATAGAAACTCCCATCCGCTCTTTTCTCACGATCCTTATAGAATACAACGGTGGAAGCCGAGCCTGAGAGCGGTCGGTCCGTTACGACAGTTGCTGCCTCGTAGATATGTTCCTGCCACATCCAGCCAACATCAAACCTGTAACCCATGGATTGTTCCGGTCGGCGTTCCCGGAACCCGAACCCTGCCCTATACGTCCAGACACCAGTGCCACCGATGGACGAGTGTGTCGCCCCTAACGCAAGTGAGGTTTTGCGCGAAAGAGCCACATCGACATCGAGGCCGACACTTACAGAGGGAATCTTCCATTGGAGATTACTCCCCGTAAACTGATACGCATTCATATTGCCCGGGTCCTGAAAGTAGACGCCGTTGTCTTGACGATATACGGTGTCAACATAAAAAACGCCATTGGCGTTGACAGGCGTATGGCCTTGAATGCGACCATCAACTTGTTTTTGAAATGGAATGGAGACCCGCGGTATGATATGAATCTCGTTTTCCTTCGGCTCTCTTGTGATGTAAATTGGGGGTTGCGTAACGGGGCCATTCACCTCAAGGTTCTGCATATAGAACGTTAGCTCTCGGGTTTCACCACAACCTGGCAGGAGAACCGCAACTACGAATGATGCACACGCGATTGAGATCTTGATCGACATGAGTTCCTCCATGCGTTCTTGAGCAGAAATGTATGGTGTTCCACGCAAATTTGCTACTGGTGTCTCAAACAGGTACTGTCCTAATATGAAGAGGTTTGTCCTAATTTGAAACGGGGTGGGTCTTGCAGATTATAGAGATGATTTTGTAAGTGCTTCGCCAAGCGAAATCGCTTTTAGGATACCTTCAGCATTTCTCTTCACTTCTACGGTATCACTTGGGTGTCTTAGCAGTAGAGTGGTATATCCGAGAATCAAACCAAGAACATTATTAAAATCATGCTCTTGTCGCCGTATTTTCCCCCCTCCCTTTTCACGTTTTTGCCGGTTCATTATCCTTCCTGCTTCTGAAGAACTTACCCAGACAATCGCTAAATGTCAAGGATTATCTTGATTTTCTTGCGAGCACGCCAGTAACCCATCTAATGCCTCAAATTGCAGAGTGTGCATTCAACTGCTTCCCCTCCACTCTCCGCCTGTTTATTAGTGAAAAGCTTGACATTATCGTAATATATGGCTATGATATGGCTGTTTGTTCTTCTCACAAGTCAATTCAAGGAGGCAGCCCATGCCACTGGTTTACGTAATTGACAAAGCCGCTCGGTTGGTCACCGTTCAGTACGATAGTAACCCGGAATTTGTTGAATTTGAAAGAACGATGGACGCCGTGTTCAAGGATTCAAACTATGAACCCGGGTTCAGCATACTGCTTGACCGCAGCCTTGTCGATGAGCCGCCATCGACCAACTACATCAAAAGTGCAGTTGGCTTTCTTAAAGAGCATGAGACCAAACTCAACTGTTTGGCGATCGTTACCAGGAATATGGCAACGTATGGGATGGAGCGAATGGCTCAAATATTAGCAGACGGTATAGATGTAGACTTGCAAGTCTTTACCGACATGGAAAAAGCGAAACAATGGTTACAATCTGAGTTGAATTCAGACAAGAGCAAACTGCGGTAGTGCTCGAGTTTTGAGCACCACCCAAACTGCAACACTTCACTTCTAGATTAGGTACGATAGTACCTTCCCAGGTTTCCTTGACAATCCGCGCGCTTCTTGGTACATTATTGCAGTTTTTGTGGAATGGGCGTCATTTTCGCTGAAAATACTCACTTTTTCACTTCATTCTGATTACACGGAGGTAGTTCATGTCGGTTAAGATTGGCATCAATGGTTTCGGTCGAATCGGGCGGTTGGTTTTTCGAAGACTCATGCAACAAGGAGATTTTACGGTTGTCTGTATCAATGATATTACGGATGCAAAGACACTTGCGTATCTTTTAAAGTATGATTCAGTTCATGGGAAGTACAAAGGAACCGTGACAGCGGAAGCTGATGCGATTGTTGTTGATGGAAAGAGATTCAAGGTAACAGCGGAAAAAGACCCCGCAAAACTCCCCTGGAAAGAACTGGGAGCAGACCTGGTGATCGAAGGAACCGGCATCTTCACGAGCCGCGAGCAGCTTGGCCTTCATATCAAAGCCGGCGCAAAAAAGGTTTTGCTTACAGCACCATCAAAAGACGAAATCGATGCCACCGTTGTACTGGGCGTGAACGACAATGTTCTCACCGGCAAAGAGCAATTCGTTTCCAACGC
>JBGPGQ010000318.1:0-3923 GCA_041483995.1 Bacteroidota bacterium | reverse complement strand
GTTGCTGCGAACGTTTACGTGCGGAAGGATCGGGAAGCATCAATCGGCCGGCGCCCGTATTGACAGCACCCGAACCGCTGAATCCTGGAGCCGTCACAGTCAAGAGGAGTCGTTTTTCGGGAACAGAGTTGTCGATGAACGTCGTGAGACGATCCATAAAAGCATCGGTGTAGTCATACGATGTGCCTTCCGGTGCAGTCACGGACAATCGCAGATAGCTTCTGTCGTCAAGTGGTGCAAGTTCGGATTGCAACGTCGCACCGATGAGTACAATGAGTAGTAGCGATGCACCGATAATCGCTGTTGCTACCCACCGACGTCTCATGAAACGTGCGAGAAGATTCTCGTAGATCGAATTCATCTTCACGAAATACGGTTCCGTACGTTCATAGAACCGGCTATGCTTGTGTTTTTTTCGAATAAGCCGCGCATTCAGCATCGGTGTAAGCGACAGAGAAACAAACGCGGAAATAAGCACGGCCCCCGCAATCACCACACCAAACTCGCGAAACAAACGTCCCACAAATCCCTGCAAGAATATCACGGGAAGAAACACTGCCGCGAGTGTAACGGATGTCGACAAAACTGCAAAGAAGATTTCTTTTGAACCTGCAAACGCCGCTTCAAGCGGGGACATCCCCTGTTCCACTTTCTTGAATATGTTCTCCGTTACCACGATGCCGTCGTCAACAACAAGTCCGGTGGCAAGAACAATTGCAAGAAGAGTAAGCACGTTGATGGAGAATCCCATCAGATACATGATGAAAAACGCACCGATCAACGACACGGGAATATCTATCAACGGGCGGAATGCAATCAACCAATCACGGAAAAATAAATAGATAATCATGATGACCAGCAGGATTGCGATGAAAATTGTTTGCTGCACTTCCGTTACGGATTGTGTGATGAACCGCGTGTTATCGAGTGCAATATCCATCTTATAGTCGGCCGGCAAATCTTTTTTGATTTGTTCAAGCCGTTTATAAAACGCATCGGCTATTTCCACGTAATTGCTACCCGGTTGCGGTATAAGCGCAACGCCAACCATCGGCGTGCCCGAAAGTTTCAAGATTGTTTCTTCGTTTTCCGGGCCAAGATTTGCGAACCCGATATCGCTTACCCGAACAATTTTGGTTTCGTCCGATTTCACAATCAGATTGTTGAACTCGTCCACCGTCTTCAGCCGCCCCTTTGTATTCACAATGAGCTCCGTCTGATTGCCGGAAATTTTTCCGGACGGAAGCTCGACGTTTTCCCTGGTCAAAGCATCCTTCACATCAAGCGGCGTCAACCCATATGCCGCAAGTTTGGCGGGATCCATCCAAATTCGCATCGCATAACGTCTCTGCCCCCAGATTTGCGTTGCACTCACACCGGGAATCGTTTGAAGATTTTGAGCGATGACATTTTCCGCAAAATCGCTGAGCTCGAGCAGGTTCTTTGTGTCGCTTTGTATTGTCAGAGAGATGATCGCATCGGAGTTCGCATCGCTTTTTGTTACCACAGGCGGGGCATCGACGTCCTGTGGCAGCGTACGGGCGGCACCGGAAACCTTGTCGCGCACGTCATTCGCCGCTGCTTCCAAGTTCGCATCAAGATTAAATTCAACAGTGATATTGCTGACACCCTGGCTGCTGCTCGATGAAATATTGCGCACCCCGGAAATACCATTGATCGCCTTCTCAAGCGGTTCGGTAATTTGGGATTCCATAACGTCCGCATTTGCGCCCGCATAGCTTGTACGCACCGTTATGATCGGCGGATCGATAGCCGGATACTCGCGCACGCCGAGAAATTGAAAACTAATAAGACCAAAGAGTACGATCACCAGCGACATGACGATCGCAAGGACGGGACGCTGAATACTAATCGAGGCTAAACTCATGCGTTTTTACGAGATCATTTTATTGCAACATTGACAGGCATGCCGGGACGCAATTGCATGAGTCCGGTAGTAATGACTGTATCACCTGCGGAGAGTCCGTTTAGAATTTGAACAATCGAAGCAGTACGAATCCCGGTATTTACCGGAACGGAAACCACGACTCCATTCTTGCAGACAAAAATTGTTTGTCCCTTGAGCACCGGGACCACAGCCTGAGTTGGAACCATCAAGGCGTTCGGTATTTTTTTGAGTTGAAGTTCTATCTGGACGTACGCGCCCGGGAACACTTTCTCAGATTTGTTGTCGCACAATGCGCGCAATTGTAATGTGCGTGTTGCAGGATCTATTTTCGGTTCGATGGCAAATAGCTTCCCGGAAAACTGCAGTTTCGTCTCATCACTCCTGAACTGCACAGGATCGCCGACAGAAACCTGATCAGCATACTTTTCAGGGATTGAAAAATCGACTTTCAACGGATTGATTTTTTGAATGGATGCAATGCGTGTTGTTGGGGAAACATAGCTCCCAACGCTCACGTACCGCAACCCGATTCTCCCGGCAAACGGAGCGCGGATTTCTCTTTTGCGAATGGAAGCCAGGAGGTTTTCACGATCAGCCTTGTATGAATTCACCTGGTTGACCGAAATATCGTATTGCTCCTGACTGATACCGCTTATCTCGAAAAGCTGTTTCTGACGCTTTTCCTGCTCGGCAGCAAGTTGAATTTGCAATTCGGTTTTCTTGAATTGCGCCTGCAAATCATCGTCGTTGATTTTCACCAACAAATCATTTTGGTTGACATGTGCTCCTTCCTTGAGGGAGATCTGTTCTATACGCCCCGCGGCTTCAGCAACGAGATCGACTGATTCAGAGGCAAGCACCGTACCTGACGATCGCACAACATTATCCAACGGTTGTGGCTGTACAACAACGCCGTTCACCACCAACGGTCCGGCTTGCGTTGCAGGTTTTGGCCCGGCCTCGTTATTCTTTGAACCACATGATGATACTATGAGTGAACAGATAAGAACGGAAATGAGGATTCGAAGCATTTTTGCCATGGTACAGATGCCTTACTTGGATGAATAACCCTTGCTATCTAACGATATGGCAACGCGTTGAGTTCCTCTGCGTCGTCTTCAAAGACTTGCTTCTCAAGTTAACCCCTTCATGTCAGCTTCAACTCCATAAATAGTGCACCCTTGATTGGATTATGGCGATATGGAGGAATTTCCTTGAAGCCAAGCGACGCGTAGAGCGCCCGTGCTTGCGCCATTGATGGAACGGTATCAAGGCGCATCTGTCTATATCCAATCTCCTTTGCAAGCAGTATCACATGTTCCGCCAATGACTTCCCGATTTTGAGATTCCGGAATTGCGGCCTTACATACAATCGTTTCATTTCGCAAATGCCCGCTTCGATTCTTCTTAGTGCAACACAGCCTGCGGCTTCATGATCGTCGAGTGCTAACAACAAGCATCCATCTGGCGGAGCATACTCGCCGGGAAGCGATGTCAACTCCTCTTCAAAATTCTGAAACTGAAGATCAAAGCCTAATGAGAGAGAATATTCCTGAAGGAGTAAGCGAATGTGCTGGAGATCCTCATCGGTTTCAACTTGGGTTATCCTCATCCCGGTTGACCATTGTTGGACATCGTGCTATCAACAAGGTTTAACCGTGCTGTTGAATTCAGAGGAGATGAGTCGTTACAACCACTAAAAACCAAACCCAAAACCACCATTCACAAAAATTCCTTCGGGTGAGTTGGCAATGGAAACGGAAAGAGTCAGCTCCCTCTTGAGTGGTGCAAGCCAGATTCCCCCGCCGGCATCCGCATGCCAGTGGCCAGGAGATTTACCACCCACCCATACGCGCCCCGCATCGGCAAGAGCGAAGAGTCCGAAATCAGAGGGAACGAGGAATTTCATCCTTACAACAAAGAAACGCATCTCAGCGCTACCGAACAATGACCCATCACCGCCGAACCGCTGGAGATTGTAGCCTCGCAGGCTCTTTCCCCCGCCAAGATATGC
>JBGPGQ010000317.1:0-3936 GCA_041483995.1 Bacteroidota bacterium | reverse complement strand
GTCTCCCGCTCAGTTCGAAACAGCTGACGTGCAGACGATGTTCGCTTGCGTAGCTCAGTTGGTAGAGCACTTCCTTGGTAAGGAAGAGGTCACCGGTTCAATCCCGGTCGCAAGCTCGAGCGCAGCATTCATAAAATTTTTGGAGTACCGCCGTGAGAGATATTATCACTTTGGAATGTACAGACTGCAAAAGAAGGAATTATTCCACAACGAAGAACAAGAAGAAACAAACCGGACGAGTTGAATACAAGAAGTTCTGTCGTTTCTGTGGCAAACATACTACTCACAAAGAAACCCGGTAGTTTGCTGACGCGGATAAGAGGGGTTGGCCTCCGTGCGAATACTTTCTGCTGTTCAATTGACTTGGTTTGCATACTACGTCAGTAGCTCAATTGGCTAGAGCAGCGGTCTCCAAAACCGCAGGTTGGGGGTTCAAGTCCCTCCTGACGTGCGAAACAGTTTCCTGAATATATAGACTGAACCAATGAAAGAAAAAATTATTGCCTTCTTCACTGACGTGGTGAAGGAGATGAACAAAGTGACGTGGCCCAAAAAAGACGACCTTCGCGACTCAACCGTGATTGTCCTCGTTGTATGCCTTCTCATTGCCGCATTTGTGTACGTTGTTGACTACGCGGTGAGTGGCGTGCTTCGCCAAATTCTATAGGGTTGTCAAGGTGAACTCATTGGATAAGAGATGGTATGTGGTCCGAACATACTCGGGTCACGAAAACAAAGTCAAGGCGTACATTGAGAATGAGATTGCTCAGGCAGGCTTGAGCGATCGCGTATCCTCTGTTATTGTTCCGTCTGAAAAAGTCTTTGAGGTGAAGGATGGAAAGAAAAAGAGCAGAACGCGAACGTTCTTTCCGGGATATATCCTTGTCGAAGCAATTCTTGATAAAGCGACAACGCACATCATCTTGAATACCCCGTCGGTGATTAGCTTTGTTGGGCCGAAGAATGCGCCAGCCCCTCTGCAGGCAATGGAAGTCCGGCGCCTGATCGGGAAAATTGAAGAACGGAAAGATGTGGAAGTGATTGAGGTGCCGTTTAAGCAAGGGGATGCTGTTAAGGTGACCGATGGTCCCTTTAATAACTTCAGTGGATTTGTCCAAGAGGTCAGCGAAGAAAAGATGAAGCTGAAGGTGATGGTGTCGATTTTTGGACGCAAAACTCCTGTTGAGTTGGACTTCAGCCAGGTGGAAGCAGAAAAATAACGAAGAGAAAGTATCTATGAAGAAAATAACTGGTTTTGTAAAGTTGCAGATTCCGGCTGGTCAAGCCAATCCCGCGCCACCTGTTGGCCCGGCGCTTGGCCAAAAGGGTGTCAACATTATGGAGTTCTGTAAACAGTTTAATGCGCGTACCCAGTCCCAGGCAGGGCTAATCATCCCCGTGGTGATTACTGTGTTTTCCGACAAATCGTTCACGTTCATTACCAAAACTCCTCCTGCTGCCGTGTTGCTGGCAAAGGCTGCAAAGGTTGAAAAGGGATCCGCAGAGTCGAACAGAACAAAAGTCGGCAAGGTCACAAAGAAACAAGTGCGCGAGATTGCCGAGATGAAAATGCCGGATCTCAATGCAAATAATGTAGAAGCTGCAATGAGCATGGTCGCAGGTACTGCGCGCAGCATGGGTCTTACCGTAGAAGAATAATTATTACAACGTGGGAGTCCTGTTCTTGGACGCTCGCACCACAACAAGGAACAGCATTATGAAACAAAGCAAACGATTCAAGGCGGTCGCATCGAAAGTTGATATATCAAAACAGTATACGATCGACGAGGCCATCGCGCGCGTTAAGGAAACCGCAACCACAAAATTTGTTGAATCGGTGGACTTGGCAGTACGATTGGGCGTTGATCCCAAGAAGGCCGACCAGGCGATTCGAGGAACTGTTGCATTGCCGCATGGTATCGGTCGAGAGGTTCGTGTTCTTGTCTTGGCGAAACCACCCAAGGATGAAGAAGCGAGGGCAGCGGGAGCAGACCATGCCGGGCTTGCAGACTACCTTCAAAAGATTCAAGGTGGCTGGGCGGATATCGACGTCATCATTGCCACGCCCGATGTTATGGGCGAGGTCGGGAAATTTGGCAAGTTGCTTGGACCGCGCGGACTGATGCCGAATCCCAAAAGCGGAACAGTGACGCAGGATGTTGCAAAGGCTGTAAAGGAAGTGAAGGCGGGGAAGATCGAATTTCGTGTTGACAAAGCGGGAATCCTCCACGCCACAATCGGGAAAGCGAACTTTGAACCGAAACAACTTTCAGACAATATCCATGCTTTTCTCAACACGGTTATCCGACTCAAGCCGGCATCTGCAAAGGGCACATATATAAAGAGCATTTCGCTCTCCAGTACCATGGGTCCTGGAGTAAAGATTGACCGCAACCAGGTTGCGGCGCATTAAAAGGTTTACGCACTCATCACAATATAGTATTGTTTTGTTGATTGCCCGGTCCGCCTCTGGCGGAACCGGGGCTTCTCTCTCGGCAAAACACACCTACGGAAGGTGGGAGGAATAATGAAACGTGAAGAAAAAGAAAAGATCGTTGCTGAGGTGACGGAGGTTGTCAACAGGGCGCGCGGCATGTTCTTTACCGATTTTAGCGGCTTAACTGTGGAACAGGCGACCGAATTGCGTCGTGAGTTTCGCAAGTCTGGCGTTGATTATCAAGTTGTGAAGAATACACTCATTCAAAAGGCGCTTGAGAGCGTGACCGGGTACGACAAGGTGTATCCAAAACTTGTCGGGCCAACGGGTGTTGCGTTCGCGTTCGATGATCCTGTTACTCCGGCGAAGATCATACAGAAGTTTGCAGAAAAGCATAGCAAGCTTTCACTGAAGGTTTGTGTGCTCGAGAAGGAAGTCTATGATGGAGCACGGTTAAGCGAGCTCGCAAAACTTCCCTCACGAAAAGATTTGATGGCAGGAATTCTGGGGAGTATTCAAGCCCCGCTGGTTGGCGTTCCGACCGTCATTAATGCAGTCCTTCGTGAGCTTGTTAGCGTTATTGGTGAGATTGAAAAGAAGAAAGCGGCATAATCAAGGAACCTGGTTTTGTTATTATATATAATAAGGAGAGAAAACAATGTCAGTAGTCGAAATTGTTGAAAAAATTGAAAAGCTCACGCTGCTCGAAGCTGTCGAGCTCAAGAAAGCGCTCGAGGAAAAATTTGGTGTTACAGCAGCAGCTCCGGTTATGATGGGTGGTATGATGCCGGCCGGAGGCGGAGCGGCTCCTGCGGTTGAAGAAAAGACAGAGTTTACAGTGCTCCTTAAGGAGGCCGGCGCGCAGAAGATCAACGTGATCAAAGTTGTTCGTGCGGCAACCGGGCTCGGGTTGAAGGAAGCCAAGGATCTCGTTGATGGTGCTCCGAAAGCGGTGAAAGAAGGTATTTCGAAAGATGATGCAGAGAAGCTGAAGAAGGAGCTTGAAGAAGCAGGTGCCAAGGTAGAGTTGAAGTAGTCTTTTCATAGCAAACTTTTTTCAGGACAGCCCGGACGCTTCAACGTGGATAGTGTGTTTCATTGTTTGTGAAAACAGCCGGTAATCGTTCGTTCCAGAAGAACGGAGATTATCGGCTTGCTGTTTTCTTGTTAACGTTGATGCTCTTGCTGATTTTGCAATTATTTTAATTGAAGGAGAGGGGCTTTTGAAGAACCAATCCAGCCGTCGTATAACGTTTGGCAAAATTCCAGAGATCATCGAAGCTCCGGATTTGCTGAATATCCAGCTTGAATCCTGGGATGCTTTTTTACAGGGAGACGTATCGCCAACCCGTCGAAAGAATAAGGGCCTGCAGGCAGTGTTCAAGATGAATTTTCCCATCACCGATGCACGGGAGAACTTCCTTCTTGAGTTTGTCGAGTATTATGTTGAGAAACCCAAATACAGTGTTGCTGAGTGTGAAGAACGAGGCCTCACCTAC
>JBGPGQ010000316.1:0-3964 GCA_041483995.1 Bacteroidota bacterium | reverse complement strand
GTGGATGTCGCGGCATTGAATCTGCATCTTGATCAATTCTACGATAATACCCGCGGACAGTACAACTCAACCAACATCCTTCTGTACCTCCGTGAGCATTGCAGGGATCACGGTTCCACGACCAACGGTTTCGGCAGGAAAATACTGGCTGTGGTGCAGGAAGACCTGTTCATCCCGATCCTTACATACTTGTTCGGTGAAGCGGAGCTTGGGGGAAGCGTAGCAGTGGTTTCGTACCGGCGCTTTCAGAATGAGCTCTACGGTCTGCCGCAGGATCAAGACCTCCTCGTTGAACGCTTGCGCAAAGAGGCTCTGCATGAGCTTGGGCATACATACGGCCTCGTGCATTGCACATCTCAAGGGTGTGTGATGTATCCTTCCAGCTATGTTGAAGATATCGATTTCAAGGGAAACGCGTACTGTTCTTCATGTCATGTGTTGATCGGGCAGCACACACAAAAACCGTAGTGCAGATAGGAAAAATTCCTCTCGTTTGCGACGGTTCATGCTGCAATGACAAACCTAACACTATGAGGAAATCGCAATGAAAACTTCTCCAACGACCCTGTTGTTTTCGCAACTGATACTCATCTTGACAGTTGTCTCAATCTCAATTTCCCAAACTGATAGCAATCAAACAACCGAGGACAAAAAATCCTCGAAGTATCTCCAGATTGGTTTTATCAATGAGACGGCATTGTACTATCACTTCACACTGAACAAATCTCTCCGTCTCAAGTCGGGCATTGATGTGAATTGGAATTACGACGAAAAAAAGGATGGCGATGGATACAATCGCTCGCAATTGAATTATCCGCCTTACGTTGAAGAGGAAAAGCGAAAAGCAAACAGTATAGACAACAGCTATGAGATTACAGCGTCTTCGATAGTCTTCTTTCAACTGAACGACTATGAATACGCGAGCCTGTACCTCGGCATTGGCCCATCGTTGTCGTACTCATACGCTAAAACGTCTTCCCATTCTTCAAGCTACGCCGACACAACGTTTTACAACAGCGGGTTTAGCTCGGTATACAAAGTATTTGGCATTGGGCCTTCCGTGTCATTGATGATTACAAGTCACATCTATGGCATGTTGTTCCTGGTATCAGAATATGATCTCGCAACGTACTACACTTGGAATACAGATGATAACGGCTTCACCTATTCGTCCAAGAGTGCATACTCGACGACCATCTCCTATGAAAGCACTGACTACCATCAAGAATCAAAGGGATGGAAATTGCGACTCAGTAGTGTAAAAGTAGGCTTGCTGATTGAGTTGTAGCTCTTGCATTGTTATTCAGTCAACAAAATCAAAGGTGATCACGATGACCAGATCCGTTTCAAAAGTTCAACAGTTCATTCTGCAAGCTATTGTACCGATCCTCTGCTCGATAGCAATAGGATTCGTTTTCAACCAGGGCAATGTATTTGACCGGCACTACGGCGCATTCCAATTCGTCTGGAGTGGAGTTGTTGCTTCGGTGTTCTATTATCTGCTTGTCTTTGTACGATTGCGGGATGCAGTTCTTGGGTTCATGGTTCTGTTTCTTCTGACCTTCCTGACGACTGAATCAACCCGGCTTGCCTTTATTCTCCGGGACATTTTCTATGTTGGTGGAATTGGTCTAAGCATCTTCATCTTTTTCAGATACTTCCGTCAGAGTCTCGCTCACAATTTTGCATACGCACCATTCATGCTCGCTGGTATCTACGCCGTCATGTACATGGTTACCTCGGAAATCCACTGGGGGATTCTGCGCACCTTTGTAATGGAGGACACCGGAGGAAGTGCAGTGGGTCTTGCTTCGACTGCCACATTCTTCGGAGTGCTGATTGGATTTGCCGTAGGGTGTGGAATAGCACTGAACGAGAAGCTTGCCGGGATAAAGAAGACCGGGAGACTTGTTTTATCCACCATCATGATTCTGTTACTGGCCATAATTGCAGTTATGGTTTCGGGGCAATTCAGTATGCACCCACAAACCAGAGAAGGACGAACTGGAATTGATGACAGCCTATCCATATCGCCTACTGACCTTATGAGATCCGGCCTGGTCTACATTAGCCACATTGCACTTGATCATGTGTCTGTCCTTGATCCCGAAACCAATCGACTCATTGGCAAAATCAAATCCGGGAGTGGCCCTTGCTGTGTTGACCTGACGCCCGACCGCGGATACATCGGAAACTACAGATCAAACGATGTAACGGTTTTTGATAGAAAAACAGGAAAGACCATTGCAGCAGTACCTGCTGGAGAACATCCATCCCATCTCAGTCTGACAAGCGATGGAAAATACTTGCTCATTGGTCATGAATCCAACGACGGCCTCTGGTTCCTGGATACCCGCACAAACCAGATTTCCAAAAAGCTGTCGGAAGGGACCGGCATATTGTGCAGACATGATAATGGCAAGAAGATCTATCAGAGCCAGATTTTCATTCCATACGTATTTGTGATAGACCCGGAGACCCAGATGATTGTAAAGAGAATCAAGGTTGGCGGACGCCCCCTGGATCTCGCGTTCACACCGGATCAGAAACATCTCTACATAGCGAACTATGATTTAAATGAACTGGAAGAAATCGATACGGAGACCGATTCTGTCGTTGCAAGAATTCCTCACGTGACCAGCGCTCGCGGGATCGCGATAACGCACGACGCAAGGTTTGCGTTTGTAACCAACGTGGTTTCATCAACGGTGATGGTTGTGGACCTCGCATCCACAGAGATCGTAAAGACAATTCCTGTGGGGTCGATGCCGACATCGGTTGCTTTCCGAGCTGATGGGAAATACGCCTATGTGTCTTGCCAGGGGGGCGCCTCTGTTGTTGTAATAGACACGCAAACTCAGGAAATTGTCCAATCAATTGTTGTTGATAATAACCCAATCCAGGTGCAGGTAAAGTGAGTGCTTGAGTCATATCAACTGGTTGGGGCGCGATTTTGCAAGTGCTGTAAAAAATTGGCAGATTGTAGGAGTGTTAGACTGCTGCAGCATAATACGTAGTTAGGCGGGCGCCACGGTGTGCTTGCATTGTGACGATCACCAAACATATAGTGACAGTGAACCCATGTCTAACAACCATCGGAACCTTAGATGACTGATCCCCTTGGCCAACTTGCGAATGCGATTCGCCTAAAACTACGCGGATCTCATCTTCGGCTTCCGAGGATAAACATTATCCGTCAACTATTGGAACTCGCCTACTATACAACCCTCAAAACAGAGGAAGGACGATTAATCCGAGGTAGCCTAACTCTCGCCGACCCGGCAAACCCCAACCCGAATCCCCCACCGACCATGCGTGCGAATTTTCCAGGTTTTACACCTTTTGGGCACCCCGTTCAATTGTCAGTTGACTCTCTCACCCAATTGGCCCTAGCAATCGACAAGTGGTCCGGATCCATTGCTGTCTATCCCAAACCCAATGGTTCCATCTACGCGTGGGGCATCGCAGATCAGTTGATACATCGGAATGTAATGATGAATCGAGAAGCAAGACATGGCTTCTCGTTTCCCGGCATACTGACCATCAATATGGAACGCGTAGGTGAACTTGCAGTATATACTCGCGGCCTTTTCGTGGCCCGATTACAGCAAGATCGAGTAATTACCCACGAACCAAATTCACTTTGGTCTTCCTTCCTTGCCAGCAAACTTGTTCCACACTTTCGTCCAGTCGCCTCGGCATACACACGAATCTCTGAACTCAAACTGGATCTTCCACAATCACTTAAGCAAATGCATAATGAATGGGCCACCACAATTGCGCGATTGTGCATAGGACTCCGACGTATTGGAGCTGGAGGGGCATTTGTCATAACTAATCGAGCTGCGAAAGCCCATCTTCATATTAAGTACCCTTTTCGTTATCACCGACTCTGTGA
Organism: Bacteroidota bacterium; assembly: GCA_041483995.1. Taxonomy (GTDB): domain Bacteria; phylum Bacteroidota; class Ignavibacteria; order UBA10030; family UBA6906; genus JBGPGQ01. The sequence goes on along the minus strand of JBGPGQ010000316.1, from coordinate 66 downwards.
CAGCGTTTTCTTGGGTATAGTAGAAACGACCTATCACAATAGTCTCAAGAAACGAGTGATGTCTCT
>JBGPGQ010000315.1:0-3974 GCA_041483995.1 Bacteroidota bacterium | reverse complement strand
GGCGACACACGGCTTTTCAGGCCGTTGCTCTACCAACTGAGCTACCTGTCCAACATACGTTGACGCTGAATTCGAAACTAAAGTTAAGGGAAACTCTCCGTGCAGGGTTACACGAGCTGCTGTACGCTTTTCTGTCCTATGTATTCAACAATATCTTCCCCGGCATCCACCCTTATAACGTTCCCGGAAATGAAATACGCCTGCTCATGCGCAAGTAATGCAATGGCTTTGGCGACATCCTCTGCGGTGCCGTTCCGCATTGACGGGTTGCGCGCCTTCGCGACCTGGAGCATTTGATCCGAGCCTGGAATCTTCCGTAGTGCCGGTGTATCTGTGACGCCCGCATGGATCGTGTTGGCGGTGATGCCGAGCGGGCCGAGTTCCAACGCAAGTTGTCGCATGTACGATTCAAGTGCAGCCTTGGCTGCCGAGACTGCGCCGTAATTCAAGAGTGCAGAGTGTCCACCTGAAGATGTCATTGCAAAAATCCGGCCTCCCCGTTTCATCATCCCCCTTTGAACAAGAGCCTGTGTCCAGTACACCAGGCTATTGGCCATAACATCAAGCGTCATTTCAATCTGTGCTTGTGTTAAACATAGATCAGGTTTCATCGTGACAATCGGTTTAAGACTCCCAAATGCAAGCGAATGCATCAACACGCGTACAGTGTTATTCGAATTGTCCCCAAATTCCTTTGCGAGTGCATCAAGTGTTTCATTTCTCTTCTGTACATCTGATGCATTAATGTTGTGAAAACGTGCGCATACACCAAAGGATTCGACGTCTTTGATCACTTTCTCCACGGCGGGCATCGTTGCGGCACGATCAAAATGGACACCACAGATGTTCATTCCATGTTTCGCGAGCTCCCGCGCAGTCGCACCGCCAAAGCCACTCGATGCTCCGAGTATAAGAGCCCAATCTGTCTTATTGTACCAGAGAGTCTGATCCACAATTTACCTTATGCTGAAAGAGAATTTGATACACACACTCAACAACGGGGATATGCTTACTCCACAGTAACACTCTTCGCAAGGTTGCGAGGCTGGTCTACATTTGTTCCCCTTGCCACAGCAATATAATATGACAGCAATTGCAATGGAATAATATTAATAATCGGCCCGAAGAATCCGTATGTTCGCGGGACGCGAATGACAAACTCTGCCATCCTTTCAATCTCATCGTCGTCTTCGTTGGCAATCGCGATGATACGTCCCCGCCGTGCGCGCACCTCTTGCAGGTTGCTTATCACCTTGTCATAGATTCCATCTTTCGGCACAATGAATACAACGGGCATATTTTCATCAATGAGCGCGATCGGACCGTGCTTCATCTCTGCGGCAGGATATCCTTCCGCGTGGATGTAGGATATCTCCTTCAATTTCAGAGCACCTTCCAGGGCAACGGGAAAATTCGCTCCACGTCCCAGATAAAGAAAATTCTTTGCATGCTTGAATTCCTCTGCAAGAGCCTGGATTTCCTCTGTGTGCTTGAGAATGCTGGCAACTTTCGACGGAAGACTTGCAAGCTCTTTTGCCAGCACTCTGCCATCGGCCTCGGACATTCCCTTGGCACGTGCTACCATGAGTGTGATGAGGGCAAGGGCCGTCAGTTGAGAGGTGAACGCTTTTGTCGAGGCAACACCAATTTCCGGTCCGGCATGGACATAAATGCCGCCATGCGATTCCCGTGCGATCGTGCTGCCAACAACATTCACGATACCAAGAACCGTGGCTCCCTTTTCCTTGGCTTCACGTAATGCCGCAAGCGTGTCGGCTGTTTCGCCGCTTTGGCTGATCAGAAATACAACATCGTGTTTTGTAATAATCGGATGCCGGTAACGAAATTCTGATGCATATTCAACCTCGGTGGGAACCTTCGCAATTTGCTCGAACATGTACTCGCCCACAAGGCCAGCATGCCACGAAGTTCCGCACGCAGCTATAATCATCCGTTTGGCATTGACCAACTTGTCCATCACCTCGCTCAGTCCGCCAAGCTTCACGTTGCCTTCGTCTACGAGCAAACGACCCCGCATAGCATTGTGAATGGTCTCGGGCTGTTCGTTGATTTCCTTCATCATGAAATGTTCATAGCCGCCACGCTCGATTTGAGAAAGCTCAAACGTGATTTGTTCCACGACTTTATCGATCTGTACATCATGAATTGTCATCGTGCGGAATCCTGACGACGTAATTTCAGCCACCTCACCGTCTTCAAGATAGACAACCTGGCGGGTATGATCGACAATCGCGGAAGCATCCGACGTTACAAAATTCTCTCCATCTCCCACCCCGATAATAAGTGGACTCCCTTTGCGCGCAGCAATAATCTTGTCAGGCTCATGTGTCGAGAGGACAACCAGTCCGTACGTTCCCTCAACTTCAATAAGTGCCAGGCGAACTGCAGAACAGAGGTCGTTTGTTCTTTTGTACATCTCCTCAATCAGATGAGCGAGTATCTCCGTATCTGTTGCACTTTCAAAATGATGTCCTTCACGTTCCAGTTTGGTCTTGATGGCAAGGTAATTCTCAATAATGCCATTATGGATGATCGAAATTTGCTTGTGTGAGTCCCAATGCGGGTGAGCGTTCACATCATTCGGCTCTCCGTGTGTCGCCCAACGCGTGTGCCCCATCCCAAGGTGGGCCTTGAGAGTGCCATTACGCGAGCTAAGTAGGTTGACGAGGTCGGCTACCTTACCGGCCTTTTTGGTGATTTGAAATGTGCCATCCTTAATTAGCGCAATCCCGGCGGAATCATAGCCTCGGTATTCAAGCCTGCGAAGGCCTTCCAGGATAATAGGAACGCAATTCTTAGGGCCAACATAGCCCACAATGCCGCACATACTGCCCCCGTGATAATGGTTTTAAGATGTGTGAAGATAAAGAAATTTGTTCTGAAAATCAATGAAAGGATCGTGGTAACCTTGTACCAATCACTCCCATCATACGACCGGAACGTTCCTTGTCGCGTCTAAAGGAATGGAAAAGAAGAGAGTCAGAGATGGTACAATGCGGACTGATTTCAATCTGGGAAAGCGGAACCCCCGCTTCAACCAGTTGCTGAGTATTGGCAAGTTTCAAATCAACAAATGGCGTGCTACCCTTGACAACGACAAAAGGCTGATCGAACCTCGATGATACGTCGTCGCCAACGGCATAGCAACAAACGCTCGCGCAAGGCCCAACAAATGCAATGATGTCTTCCGGTCTGGTGTCAAACTCTCTCACCATCTTGCTAATAGTCTTTGATGTAATCTGCGCGCTTGTCCCGCGCCACCCGGCGTGAATGGCAGCAACCGCGTGGGTTATGCTGTCGAAAAGAAATATAGGAGTGCAATCAGCCACCGACACACAAAGAAATATACCGGGCCGATTCGTAATCAGGGCGTCGCAGGCGGGATAGGTGCCTGGTGTTTCAATCCGTAACACTGTGGAACCATGCACCTGCTGTGGAACTGCAACGGTGTCCGTTTCTATCCGGAGATGACCGAAGAACAGGTCTCTGTTTTTTGCAACAGACTCTCTGTCATCTCCAACACTAAACGAGAGGTTCATGTCAAAAGGCGGTGGGCTCACTCCGCCAATTCGGGTACTGAATCCGAACAGGAGTTGTCCTGTCGAACTAAAGAGAGAGGATCGAATGATTCTGATTGGCTGTGCGACTGAAGCAATCATACTGCATATTGGGAAGTAAAAGGGAGGTTGATTGTCACTGTTGTACCTTTGTGCGCGGTGCTTTCAATGGCAATCGTACCTCCAAGGCTGTCGATGGTTTTCTTGACGATGGCCAACCCCAGACCCATCCCATCTGTTTTGGTAGAGAAGTTAGGCTGAAACAGTTTGTCCTTGATTTCTTGTGGCACACCCACGCCAAAATCCTGGATTGTAATAACAATATTCACATTCTCCTTCATTGTGGAAATGACCATCCTGCCTGAATTTCCCATTGCCTGGATTCCGTTCCTGATG
>JBGPGQ010000314.1:0-3981 GCA_041483995.1 Bacteroidota bacterium | reverse complement strand
CTTCGGACTGGAGCAGATAACGCACGGGTCCTGCTCGGTGATGTTCCAGCATTCGGAACAGTAGCGTATCCGGTCTTTGACGCTGACGAGCGCCTTCGCCATCTTCACGACCTCTTCACGCGGCTGCTTCAGGATATACAAAGCAAGCCGTTGCGCTGTTTTCCGGCCAATACCCGGAAGCTGGGAGAATTCTTCGATCAATTGTTGCAGGGCTTCAGATGTGTAGAGCATGTGCTCAGAACCCCGGCAGGTTCAGGCCAGGAATGTTCGGCAGCATGCCGCTTGTAACTTTTGCCATCTCCTCCTGCGCCATTTTGCCGGCGGCATCCAGCGCCTGGTTTGTGGCCGCAAGGACGAGGTCTTCGAGCATTTCAATGTCTGCGGGGTTCACGACTTCCTTGTCGATCTGAATCTTCACCACCTGCTGCTTGCCGTTTGCAGTAACTTTCACCATGCCGCCCCCGGACTCGCCCATGACCGTCTTTGCTTCCAGTTCCTCCTGCACTTTGGCCATGCGTTCCTGCATTTGCTGGACCTGTTTCATCATTCCCGCCATGTTCGGCATGCCTTTCATGCGTCAACCTTTCGATAGTATTGGTAAAGCGTTTGTGTTCTGGTGTTTGATGATGCTTGCCCAAAATGTATCTGTTTTGTGCGCGAAAGTCAATGTACTGAGCGAACCACGCATTCCCCTCTTGAGAGGGGAATCAGAAGGGGTGTGTACAAGAGCCACACAACACACCCCGTCACGCCTTCGGCGTGACACCCCTCTCCCCAACGCACATGCTGAGCACAGAGGGGAATTTTGAATTCTGACTGAGCGTAGAGAAGCATTAAAAGTGACAAAAAGAAAACATTCGGAATCGCAAAGGGTGACACTTTCTCTTTGAAGAGAAAGTATCCAAAGAGAACTGTCCGGAATTGCAACCCGCGATCCAAGATAGACCTTGCCATGCGGGTGCGATTTCAACTTCGTTGTGCGAACCGGAATGTGTTGAAATCGAAAGCGATGTCCGATCTGCCACCCGCACTGCCGTCAATTCCGGACTGCACAGATGAGGTTGTTTTGTCTTCTCCGAGTCTCCGCAATCGCAGGCTGTGAGCGGAGGTGAACCAAAACAATGGATCGTCATCCCACATCAACTCATTCTCCCCTTATTCGAGGGGAGAATAAAAGAGGGGTGTCATACTATCAAGTGGGATGACGAGTCGAAGGATGCTCAACGCAGTACATGCTTCGACTTCAATCGGTCGGTAGCGTCCCAATTCAATTTCGTCGATCCTCGGAGCTAACGCCGTAAACGGCGTGTGCACTGGTCGAGGATTGCGGCTATAGCCCGACCCTTAAGGGTCGGGCTACTCACGCGAAGCCAAATTCTCATTTAGGGCGTTCACGCCCTTTATCGGATGCTACCAGGCGACCTTGTTATTGCTCCCCCATTGACATATCTTCGTACAAGTTTCGAGTATCTCGTTTTCCACTTGAGGAAGAATGAGAAAAATCGTGCCGTTGGTGTTAAGTTTGTTTTCTCTCCTCTTTAACAGCTCCACGCCCTCGCTCTACCAAAATCCCTTGTTGCAACACGAGCTTGCCTCACTCGACGAACGCGGCGTTACGTACCGGATGCTTCCCGGTAACACACTTGAAGTCACCGATCCGCGAAGCGGACAACAATGGATGTTTGATGTAGAGCGGCTGCTCACACCGCACAAGCCAACTTACGATACAATTCCGACTCTCACGGTTGACCTCGCAACAATTGACACAAGCTTCTACAACTGGAAGTATCATCATATCAGCGATATCCCAGTGTCCGGGATTGAGGGTTACGGCTTACTATCTGGTGATCTCAATCAGAACGGGAGGCCAGAAGTTTATGGTATTTATGTTCCCCAATTCCAGGATGGTAGCACAAGAATATACGAATTGAACGACAGCGGTTCGTGGAACCTTCAGTATGTTTATCCATTCCGAATTGGGGTCGTCGAGAATATCGATGACATGGATCGAAACGAGCGCATAGAGGTGTTTGCACGAAATGCTGATTCACTGTATGTGTTTGAACAACCGGACAAACACAGTTTTCCAACAACATCAAAATTCCGTTATCGTCTCTCGTATGACGGCGGCATTGGCATTCCCAATGAACTGGGGGACATGGATAATGATGGCAGAAAGGAACTAGTTTACCGTGGGAGCGAACGTGACACTGCTGATTTGATCAATCAAAGGAACTATATAGCAAGATATGACACAACGCTTGGAAACTTTGTTAAGATTTGGAACCACCATTTGGGGCTTGACTGCGGTGGGGGCGAGTGCACGCCAAACGGTATGGCGATCGGTGATTATGATGGAGATAATTTGCCGGAGTTTGTAACCTCTATGTACTTAGGCAATGTTTTTGACGTTGAGTATGTAAGCGGCGATAGCTTTAGGGTGGCTTGGATAGATTCTCTCTCCACTGCGGGAAGAGCTGGATCAGGTGATGTTGATGGCAACGGCATCGCGGAATTTTTCGTTGGCGGTAACCAGGTGGAGTCTGACGGCTATGTCCACATGCGGATTTACGCTTACGAGCGCACCGGAAACGATAGCTTCGCCCCTTTTTTTTCATTTAACATATTCCCGGTTGGCTTGTTTTCCGCTGACTTGTATCAAACTGCAGACGTAGAAGGAGATGGTCAGAAGGAGTTGCTCATTTCTTTCGGGGGCGGTGTTCTGATCCTTAAGGGCAGTGGCACGCACCAGTATCACCTTTTCTATTACAAGACGGTTCTAAACGCTGATGGATTTTCAGCAAGCGACATTACTTCGGATGGGGTTGCCGAGCTGTTTGTCAGTAGGTTTTATTTGGGTAACGGAGTCTACACTCACACCGAAGTCTATCAATTGGATAGCACACTCGTTGGAGTCCATTCGGATATGGATCATTTGCCCTCTGCTTTTGTTCTTTTTCAGAACTATCCCAACCCTTTCAATCCAACAACCTCAATAGAATATTCAATCCCTTCAGATGCCTTCGTCTCATTAGTCATCTATGACATGCTTGGTAGTGAAGTAGCTGTTCTGGAACAAAGCGCCATGAAGGCGGGTTTGCATAACGCGACCTTCGATGGGTCGCACTTCGCGTCGGGTGTTTACATGTACAAGCTCAGTGTCGGAGGCTTCAGCAAAGTCCGGAAGATGCTCTTGATGAAGTGAAGTCTCTTGTTGCGCAAATCTCTGAAAGTCGTTGAATCTCCACGGTTTCCTTGACTTTCTTGCAAAATTGAGTTAGATTTTGACGCAATTTGTGCCGCAATATCAAACCACAAGGGAGATTCCAGCATTTGGGAAAAGGTCCTCAGCTAGCGACAGGGGAAGATAAGAACGCGCAGGAGATGCTGAAGAGCGCCGGTGAAATCCCACAACACATAGCAATCATTATGGATGGGAACGGCCGCTGGGCCAAGCAGAGAAATTTGCCCAGGATTGCCGGTCATAGTGAGGGTGTGGAATCGGTTCGGGATACTGTTGAGGCTTGTGGCCAGCTTGGTGTTAAGTTCCTGACGCTCTATGCGTGGTCAACCGAGAATTGGAAGCGCCCCGAAGAAGAAGTCTCTCTCCTTATGCGGCTCCTCTTGAAAGCCCTGAAAGATGAAACCGACAGACTCCATACGAACAACGTTCGCATCCAGGCGATAGGAGAAATTGCAGCTCTTCCACAGGAAGTACAGAGCGAGCTTCTGGATGACATTCAGAAAACCAAAGACAATACCGGTCTTACGCTCACGCTCGCATTAAGCTACAGCGGACGGTGGGACCTGACACGGGCGATCAAACGAATTGTACGTGACGTGCAGGAAAACAAGCTTGGGCCGGAACAAATTAACGAGCAGTTGATAGCGACATATCTTTCCACTGCTGCCATGCCGGATCCTGACCTGCTTATCAGAACCAGCGGGGAGTTCCGGATCAGTAATTTTCTTCTCTGGCAG
>JBGPGQ010000313.1:0-3982 GCA_041483995.1 Bacteroidota bacterium | reverse complement strand
GTCTACTGCAAGCCGGAGGACATCAAATCAGTGATGGCATTGCTCAAGAAATCCGGTGCCATCGAAGTCAAGCAAATATGAACAGAGCCACAGCAAGAATACTAAGTTTGGTCTTCGTTTTTGTCTCGCTTGCGGCCTTTGGTTGCTACAGCGACCAGCCTGACCAGGAATACAAAGTCAGAACAGACATGTACACCCAGCCTTCATACAAACACAATGAAGACCCGCGCCCAGCCGTTGAGGGTACGGTTCAAACAAAAGGCTACATGCCGTCTGTGAAAGATTCTGCCCTTGCAGCGCGGATGACGAACCCGTATGTTTTTACCGAGGCCGCCGCTGATACTGCGCGGTTTCTGTTCGAGACTTATTGTTCAGTTTGTCATGGCACAGGTGCAAAAGGAGATGGGCTCGTAGCTCCGAAGTTCCAGGTTCCACCGGATTTGACCACACTCAAATATGTGCATACTTCTGATGGCTATATCTATTCCATCATTCGAAACGGACATCTGATCATGCCGGCGTACTACGAAAACACCACATCCCGTGAGCGATGGCTTATCGTTTCTCATCTCCGGAGATTGCAAAACAAGTGAGCGATTCTTCTTTACAATCGGGGCACACGGCCCCTCCCAAAGTTACGTCAACGCTGTGGAGTCTTGTTGCGATAGGAGTGATCGCTTTTGTTGCAGGCTTGGTGGGAGGGTACCAGCAGCGAGCGTGGCAGATTTATTTTGTGAATTTTCTTTTCTGGTCGGGGATTGCGCAGGGTGGCGTTGTCATGTCCGCCGTGTACAGAATTACAAATGCAGGATGGGGAGATCAGTTCCGTCGCATTGGTGAAGCGATGGTGAGTTTTCTTCCGGTCAGTTTCGTTCTGTATCTGGTACTCGTCTTCGGTGGACAGTCGCTCTTTCCCTGGATTCATGACCCGCCGAAAGGAAAAGAGGTTTGGCTTTCTGCACCATTTCTCTTTGGACGTGATGGAGCTATTTTTCTCTTCTTGATGTGGCTGAGCTACAAATATGTGTCCCATTCAGCGCGTTCCGGGAACGGCCAACATGCGAGCGAGAAAAGCCTCATCAAACTGACGCCCTTGTTACTCCTTTCTTTTGCTCTCTTGTATAGTCTTATTGGCTTTGACCTTGTAATGGCGCTCGATCCGGAATGGTACAGTACGCTCTTCGGATGGTTGTATTTTCTTCATGCATTCTACGCAGCATTGGTTATGATAACAATTCTTGCCGTTCTTTCTTCAAAATGGTTTCATCAGGAAGGCGGCTATACAACAAATCAGTGGCATGATATGGGCAGATTTGTCTTCGGGTTCTGTCTGCTATCGGGTGGATTTTTCTGGTCACAGTTTCTGGTGATCTGGTACGGCAATCTTCCCGAAGAAACATCATACCTGATCAAACGTTTCTACTCGCAACCATGGGAACCACTCATGTGGGCGTACGTGATTTTTGCGTATCTGTTCCCCCTTGCAGTGTTCCTTAGTAAGAAAATCAAGCAAGTTCCGAACGCACTTCTCAGCATTGCGTTTGTGATTTTTATTGCCCTCTTTCTCGAGCGCTTCATTGCTGTTGTCCCCTTTGTTTGGCACGAGCCCACAATTCCATTTGGCCTGATCGAACTTTGTGTCACCGTCGGTTTTGCCGGAGCGTTCACGCTGAGCTGGCTTCGGTTCGTTAAGACGGTGTCGGTGGTCCTTCCCAAAACATAGAAATACCGGTCAAAAGCGCATTCCCTCCTCTAAACCACATCTTCGGCATCCTCGTAAAATGTAGTTGACATTCGTTATAAAGAATAGTACAATCAACTGTCGCAACTAGCAGCGACCTTGGTTGTCTTCCCTTCGAAGTTGTAATCTTCAAAACACAAGAGCTTCATCGTAATCAAAGTACCTAAATCTGGAAATATCACGAATCCTCGTGATTGAAAGTCGCGGTTCTATTCTGAACCTTTGATTGGCGGGTTAGTTACCTGCTCGATGCGAGTAACCTCCAGTTGTTTGCAAACCAGGGCATTCACAGCGAGAAAGGATTCTCATGAGTCCATTCTTCATTAAGACCAGAATTGCCATCCAAAAAGCAGTGCAAGCAGTACGTGCAAAGGCATACGAAGGCCCGCGCCATCCCTGGACATTTGAACAGATTCCAAATAAAGTCCTTGCGGATGGCATTTCTGTCCCGAACCCTCGAAAGCAGGCCGCAATATTCGTAGTTCATGGGATGGGCACTCAACATTTCGCCGAAACCGCCGTCACTCTCCGTGATGGGATCGAAGACACAATCGATGCACTCCTTAAGAAAAATTCGGAAGCTGATATCCCGCCACCATATATGGCCGAAGGATTCTGGGCAAACTTTGAAGAATTCCAGGCTCAGTTTGATGATGAATGGAGGTCATTCAATGATATGGAGCGAACGTTTTATCAGAAACTCTGGGAAAGCAGAACTCAAAACGGGTTCAGGACGTATTTTTGGTTTCTCCGTCAGTTGCTCCGCCTGTGTACAGAACCAAAGATAGTTTACGAGGTTGGGCCCAGACGTTGGATTGGCTACGTTGGCATGCTGCCGACGGGCTTTCTCGCTTTTACGGTTCTTCTCATTCGATATCCCGGGATTTTAAAACATATCCTTGGTGATGTACGACTCTATGCGACTCCGCGAGGTTTCATTGAAGCAGCGATTGTTCAGCGCATCGATAGGCGGGTTGGTGAACAATTCCTCCAATTGCTTGGACTTGATTGGGAATTCGATCACTTGCCAGCACATGAACAGCTTCAGATCGGAGGCAAGCCTTTCAGGTTCAAGTATATCACCTGGGTTGCGCATAGCTTGGGAACCGTAGTGAGCTACAATGTCATTTCGGATTTGCTTACCCGTTGCGAGGATTTTAGGAACCAAAACAAGAAATTGAAAGCGGTAAAGAGAGTGGAGATAGCTCTTCATCGCTTCATCACCATTGGATCCCCTCTGGAGAAATTCGCTTTGTTATTCCGCGGGGCGTTGAAACCATGGCCTGAACAGTACGCGGAAGAGTTTCTGCAGAGTGACCGACGTACATGGTGGACAAACTTCTTCCATGTATGGGACCCTGTCTCAGGTGTACTGCGCGACGATAAATTGTTTAAACCCTATGTTCAGAACTTCCACAGTAAAGTCTGGAGAATTCCCCTTTGGGCGCATATCGCGTACTGGCACGATATCCCGATTCTAACATACGTTCTTTCACGTTTATACGGCAGAGATGTGGTGGACGCCGAGCCCAAGTTCAAGACATCGACTGAAGTCCAGGCTCTGCGACTTGTCTCGTCACTGGTTGCTCTGGCGTTCTTTGTGGTCGTTGTTTGGGGGTTGGTCTTTGTTATCTGTTATCCAGAGCTTGTTTGGGATTGGTACAAGGCTCTGAAGTTGCATATCTGATTTGTGACGTCCTTCCACCAATGAGTTCTACGTGCCTGAAAATAGCATTCGAAAGGAGATGTGAATATGAATCGTTTTGTTCCTTTTCTTGATTCAAGGGCGACCGCCTCACGAGCCGTTTTTGTCTTGTTGCTCTCACTTCAATATTTCACGTGCTCGACTATCAAACCATCAATTGTACCTGATGTTTTGCCGGTTGAGTGCAAAGCTGCGGCCAAAACCTTCACATTGGACTGGCTGGATGCAAATACGACTCCAACAGAACAAGCCGCTCTCAAATCAACTCAAACACTTGCGGCACTAAATGCGGCAGAGGGTTTCCCAACTCTTGAGGCCGCATTCTCCGGAGTTGGTGTAACAAATATTCATCAACGGCTTGTTCAGGATATTATCCAGGCAGACCCGGCTTGTCATGTCGATCGGTTGGCCGCGAGGCCGGCTATTCCGGATTCATTACTTTTTCCTGTTGTGAAAGCAGCCGTCCTTGAATTCCTCAAGTAAACCTCGGAAGGGAGAATCACCATGGCTACACTTGCAATATCTCTGAGCGGTGG
>JBGPGQ010000312.1:0-3992 GCA_041483995.1 Bacteroidota bacterium | reverse complement strand
ACGAGCAGGTTCAGTGAATCGACGTGATACTTCAGGGTTCCTTCTATGCTTCGCTTTACGGCAGGATACATCGCGCGCACGAGAGACGTATCGTTCGAGTATGTGACATATTCGTACATCTCGCGCACGAACCATGGACCAACATCTGCGCCGGTATACGCGGCAGCGCCCAGCTTCACTCTCTCCGCTATTCTGCCGTATGTTGAACTCGAACGAAGCGTGTCCTGTCGCAATGCAAGTGAGCGAATAATTGCAGCAGTTTTTTTGAAATCACTTGTTCCCAGACCAATGCCTGCAATTGACTGGGCATTGTCCCGACCGTTGATGGAGCCATCCCATGGAACACCCGCAACTGCAAACGTATCTTTTGCTTCGATGATCAAGGCGTCAATGGAAAGTTTCGCCCAGTACAACGCCTTGTTCAATCTTTCATCGGATGTTTTGATATAAGAGGATTCAAGAAGGCTTTCCATCCGTGCAGCCCGCAAGTGCAAGAGGCTATCTATACGCGGATACACTTCACACGCAATTGTGCTGGTACTCTCTCCAAACACCGCAAGTACTGCTGCCATTTTCACGCCCTTCACTGATAATCCGTCCGGCGAACCGATTCCTTGCTCTCCAGCATATAGTACGAGCGAACCCTTGCCTCCTGCATACTTCCACTGCACCAAGTCTCTTTCAAAGGCACGATGGGATCCAGGGATAGAAGCATCAAACGAAATATCCTGTCGTGCCGAAGCTTGAACCTGCACAACGAACGCATGTACACCCGGCATTGCAAGGGAAATGCCATCAAGGACTGAAATGATCTGGGACGTACCACTCTTGTAAAATACCTCCACCCGATTCGGATATATATTCGCATGATCCACCATCTCTCCGCTCATAATCGATCCGCCGACACGAACGTTGATTCCCTTCATTACCTCCGCACCATTCACTGACCAGGACGCCGAGGAGCTTTTTCCGCCAACTTCACCCAGAAGAAATCCACCAGTCTTGTCTGAAAGCATGTAGCTTCGTGCCGTATCACGTGCTTCAATTGCCAAACTTTGAAGGGAAACCTTTTGCCTCGCTGGCGGAGCTGTATCCTTTGACTGACACCCGGACAAAGTGAAGACAGAGAGAACATACATGATGGCACTTTGAACTTTGAACACCATAATCAATCCTGAAGAGTTTGGGTGAGTTTGAAGCGATGCAAACGTACAGAAATAACGCTTCAATTCAAAGAAGGAATTTGGTATCTTCCTTTGTCCAAAAACCAATCAGACCCCGAAAGAATCAGACATGTTGAAGGTTGCGATCGAAGCGGCAAAAGAAGCCGGAAAGTTTCTGAAATACAGCGTCGGCAAGGCAAAAAATATTGAAACCAAAAAAGGCGAGGAGCGCAATCTTGTCACAGAAATTGACAGGGGGGCTGAGGAAAGGATTATCACAATAGTTAAACGGCATTTTCCCCACCACGCCATCCTTGCGGAAGAGAGCGGCGCAAGCGAATCATCCGCAGACTACAAATGGGTGATCGACCCGCTGGACGGGACAACTAACTTCCTGCACGGACTCCCCATCTTTTGTGTTACCATTGCAATCGAATACAAAGGAGAGGTCGTCGCTGGCGTAGTGTATGATCCCAACTTGGACGAGCTGTTTACCGCGGAGCGCGGTTCCGGCGCGTATCTGAACGGCAGGCGCATGAAGGTTTCGAGCTCTTCGGATCTGATCAGCAGTCTGCTGGTGACCGGCTTCCCCTATGACATTGCGCAGAACCCCGATAACGCTGTCGAACACTTCGTCAATTTTCTAATGGAAGGTCAGGGTATACGGCGGCTTGGTTCTGCGGCGCTGGATCTCTCATACGTGGCAGCGGGAAGACTTGATGGCTTCTGGGAAGTGAACCTGCATCCGTGGGATATGGCGGCGGGGGTATTGTTCGTACGTGAGGCGGGAGGCATGGTAACGGACTTTGCCGGAGCAACTTCATCCATTTACAACAAGCAGGTCCTTGCAAGCAACGGGAAAATTCACACCCCCATGTTGAATATTCTCAAGAAAGGATTGCGTTAGTTAAACGTCGCGACGCGGGCTTTCTCCAACTTGGCAAGAATGTCTTTCAGAATCTCTTCCTTGTGTTTCAACTCGATCTTCTCCTCAATATCATCCGTATCCAGAATCTCGCTCCGAAGGTCGGTGAGGTACTCTTTCAAAACTTCTCCAAGAACCGTCATCTCCTGCAGGCTTAACGAATCTTTCAACATGCGAATTCCTTTCAGTGTCAGAATTTTTTGATCATGTCCAAAAGCAGGAAAGCAAACATTCCCAGGAAAGTAACAAGGAAAAACGAGACCAATCCCAGGAGCACAAATCGTTCTTTGGTCTTCGCTCTATCGATCATACGAACAGGATGTGTCTTCACGACCATGTCGCCCGTAACTTTCGCCTGACACGACAGGCGTAGGTTTTTCTCGACAACCTTCGCAATGGCAAGGTTGCCGCCAAGTGTCGCTTCCTCGTCCTGACCACGCGGCGAGGCGCCCTTCCCGTCCACAATCTCAACTGCGCACGTTCCGCAGAAATTATTTCCCCGGCAGTTCGTGAGCATGGTAAGACCCTTGTACGGAGTGACGTTCACCTTCAACATCAGCTCACGGAGGTTGGCACCTGATTCTACATCGAACGAGCGGTGTTCATGATGGAATGTTACAACGGGCATTCACAATGCTCCTTGTTGTGGCACTCAATGGGTATACTTTTTTTCCAATCCGGGCGGGACATGGAACATATAATTGTTAAGGAACTCGAGCCTGTCGTCCTTTTCCGATATCTCCACCTGAAGTAAATCGCGCAACGAAATAACAGCGATCAGTTGGTCTCCTTCCACGATTGGAAGGTGCCGACAATTGGCCAGCTTCATTTTTCTCAAGCATGATTCGTAGCTTTCATCCGATGTCGCAACGACAAGGTTGGTGGTCATCACTTCCGCCACTTTCGTAACTGCGGGATTCAGTTTTTTTGCAACAACCCTGTTGATCACGTCACGTTCGGAGAAAATCCCGGCAAGCCGGGAGCCCGCCATTATTGGAACGGCGCCAATGTTCTGTTGCGCCATGTATTCGGCAGCTTCCTGCACTGTTGCCCCCTGATCCACCGTAAACACAGAGCGATCGTTGAAAATCTGCTTTATCGAGACCATGGTGTTCTCCTTCGCTTCTGAATTCGTCCAAGGGTTGATTGGCAGCGGGATCGGATGTGACGGTACAAAATATGGAATTTTTGCTGAATGTCAACATGAAATCATCAGTTAAAGTAGAATCTTCCCGTTACCAGGGTGGCGGTATTGAACGTGATATCTCTTGCTTCTTTCGGTATGTCGCGTTTGAGTTGTAGATCAAGCCCAAGGCTCTGCTTAATGCCCAGCGTGAATTTTTCGTTGAAGAAATACTCAGCACCAAAGACGGCACCTCCAATAATGCTGTTCTTTGGATCGGGCTTTAGCACATAGAATCCCGCAGCTTTTGCAGTCTGGAAAACACCTTCAACACCTATGTACGGCGATACCTGATCCTGAGTCAGGTGATACAGCAATGAAAACCCCCCGCGAAATGTCGTTCCCGTGACTTTGGTCTGTCCAGTAGGAGCATTGCCACCCGGCGAATGAACCTCAAAGCCTGCAATAATCTGTCCAGCAACCTGGTTGTTGAAGAAGTATTTTAGCAAAAGATTGGGTGAGCCTGTGATCCCATCGATTCCAAGGCCGATCTTTCCAGCATGGAGGTTCGTATTGCCAAGAGAGAGAGTAACTTGAGCGAGTGTTATAGTTGAAGCAAAAACACACAATAAGAAAACGCACAGGTGTCTGGTGTTCATATGTCCCCTTCGTAGTTTGTCATGAGATTCTATATTTCGCTTCCATCATTGTCAGCCAATTTTTACCTTCTTCGTCAGAAACCATTTCATGCAGTTTGTCAAGAATTGCTTCAAGGTGAATT
>JBGPGQ010000311.1:0-4025 GCA_041483995.1 Bacteroidota bacterium | reverse complement strand
GAAAGCTACGACAATAATAATCGGGAGAAGAGTTGGAAGTGCTTTACACAATACGGAATAAGAGAGACGGGTAATTCTCGGCAAGTCAAAAGCTCCATTTCACATACAACACTACAAAACATAGGCATATTCCCATGAAAAGTCAAACACCGATTAAACCTTTCGGATGCGCTTGGGTCAAATTCATAACCAACAACATAAACCGAAATAACCAGGAGAGCACTATGACTCGTGTATTCATGTCGTTGATCATATCTTTGATGCTCGTAAGCTCGCTCGGGAGTGCACAGCCACGCGAACATATGAAAGAGATGATGTCACACCGGAAGGAAATGCGTGGAGCATTCATGGATGACCTTAAGCTGAACGACGAACAAATGACCAAGATGAAAAAACTTCGCTTTGATCTTGAGAAAAAGCAGATTCAAACAGGCTCAAGAATACGGCTTGCAAGACTGGATTTGAAGGAGCTGTTTGGTGTCGATAAGCTCGACCGGGCGGCAATTGAGAAGCAGGTAAGGATCATTTCAGACTTGCAGCAAGAGCAAAAACTTAATCAAATTGATCATATGTTTGCAGTCAACGCACTCCTTACATCTGACCAACAAAAAATCTGGCGTGAACATATGGGTCATATGGGTGAGGAGGCCCGAGAACACATGATGAAAAGGGGTGGAATGGAGCGAGAACATTCCATGAAACATGAAGAGGAAGATCACTAAAGCGACAAGATCTACTTGGGGTTCGTCGGTCGTACGTCGATCTCACTGAACATACTCCTGACGGGAGCAGTTACGGCGAAGGTAACAGCAGCAGCAACATCTTCGGGTTGAATGATCTTCTCGTTTTGCCGATTCATCGAGGAAAAGGTTGTATTAACAGATCCGGGGAATATGGTGACAACTCGAATTCCATATTCCCTTACCTCAAGCATCAGTGAACTTGCAAATCCTCGCAATGCCCATTTCGTTGCCGAGTATCCTGCCCCACCAACAAAGCTGTTCTTTCCAGCAAGCGAACTAATGTTTACAACGATACCGGACTTTACTTTTATCATATGAGGCAAAGCGGCTCGTGTCATTAGAAATACCCCTCGAATGTTCACACGCCACATTGCATCAAATTCCTTGACTCCCATTTCAACCACTTTTTTGAAGACGCCAATGCCGGCATTGTTCACAAGGATATCCAACCTGCCGAACTTCTTGATAGTGAAATCAATCGCCTCTTGCGTCTGAGTTTCATCTGTTACGTCGCACGGAAAAGCAACTGCCGCGTGCCGCTTGCCGTTTATTTCTGCCGATACCTGCGCGAGCTCAGGCGACGATCTCGCCAGGAGCACAATATTCGCACCATCATTCGCAAGCGCATGTGCAATGGCTTTACCTATCCCCTTGCTGGCACCGGTAACCAATGCGACTCTGTTTTCAAGATTCATACTCTGGTGCTTAGACGGTTCGAATAACGGATGAATGAGAGCCTTTTATTGTTGGAGCTTGAATCTTATCGAAGACTTCGTCCAATAAGAGAGAGGAATTCTTGGCGTGTTTTTACATCTTCTCTGAACACACCCAACATTGCACTTGTTGTTGCAATCGAGTTCTGTTTCTCAACCCCCCGCATCATCATGCACATGTGCTTTGCTTCGATAACCACCGCGACACCTGCAGGCTGAAGGGTCTCGTACAAGGTATCTGCGATTTGTTGCGTCAGCCTTTCTTGAACCTGAAGTCTTCGACTAAACATCTCAACAATTCTCGGAATTTTGCTCAGGCCAAGGATTTTCCCATTGGGTATATAAGCAACATGGGCCTTGCCGAAGAAAGGGAGCATATGATGCTCACACATGCTAAACAGGTCAATGTCCTTGACGATTACCATCTCGCTGTATTTCTCTCTAAAGACAGCACCGTTTAGTACCTGCTTAATATTCTCTTTGTAGCCGCTTGTTAAGAATTCAAGAGCTTTGGCAACACGATGTGGGGTCTGCCGTAGACCCTCCCTTCTGGGATCTTCGCCGAGCTCCTTTAGTACACAGCTAATAAGCTCTTCTATTTTCGGTATGTTAGGTAGCTCTTTCTTCATCAGTTACTCACCCTTGTATTCTACAAAATTGTTGCCGGACTCGAAAAGCTTGATTGAAACAAGATTGCCTTCATGGATGGCAGGTTCAAGGATCTTCCAAAAGGCAATCGCCATATTTTCTGCTGTTGGAATCACGCCTTTGAGAAAATCAACATCATGGTTCATATGTTTGTGGTCCACTTTGTCAATCACCTCGGCATCGATGATATCTGCAAGTCTTTTGAGATCTATCACCATACCCGTTTCAACGGGCGGTTTTCCACCCACAGTTACTTCAATGTCATAATTGTGCCCGTGCCCGTTTGGGTTATTGCACTTTCCAAAAACAGCCTGGTTCTTTTCGTCTGACCAGGCCGGATTGTACAGCCTATGCGATGCACTGAATTGAGCTCTTCGAGTCACATACACGATCGTACCGTCCTTGCTCATTCCTTAGCCTTAACACTGTGTGAGAAAAATATTTCTATCCAAGAACCTCAAGGATCTCATCAATATGTCCATCAACCTTCACTTTCGGGAAAACATGGACAATAGTCCCCTTTTCATCGATGATGAATGTCGTTCTTTCAATTCCCATATACTTTTTCCCATACATATTCTTTTCTTTCCAAACTCCATACTTCTTCACAAGCTCTTTGCCTTCATCACTAACAAGCGGAAATGGTAATTCATACTTTTCTGCAAACTTCACATGAGATTTCAAACCATCGGCACTTACGCCAATGACCACTGCTCCGCTTTTTTTGATGGCGGTGTAATTGTCCCTGAAGGAGCAGGCCTCCTTGGTGCAACCTGATGTGTCGTCTTTTGGATAAAAGTAAAGAACCACTTTCTTTCCTACGAGGTCTTTCAGGGATAGTATTTTTCCATCGCCAGTCGGTAATTTGAAGTCCGGTGCTTTGACGCCTGCCTTTAGATTCTTCATGATTTATCAAGCCGTTGGTGCTTTAGTGAATTGAGTTTAATGCCTTTTTAATCTCATCATAGATAGGCTCAACCCCCGGGTTTTCTGAGATCCACGCGTATTTCACAATGCCGGAAGCATCCAGAACAAATATAGATCGCTTGGCAGCAGTATACCCGGGAACTCCCGCAAACGCGTCATACAACCCAGTATACTGCTTGCTCACTGTTTTGGTTACGTCACTCAAGACTGGAAAGTTCAGTTTGTTTTGATCTGCAAATGCCTTGTTGGCAAAGGGGGAGTCCGTGCTCGCGGCAACAACCTGAGCGTTCATGGTGTTTAATGAAGCGAGAGAATCTCGGAGGGTGCACATTTCCTTTGAACATACGCCGGTGAATGCTCCCGGAAAGAACGCAAGGACAGTTTTTTTGCCTAGGAATTCCCTCAGTGTTCTGGGCTTCTTTTCAAAATCATACATCGTGAAATCAGGTGCTTTGTCTCCAACTTTGAGTGCCATATATTGTTCTCCTTAGGTGAATTGATGGTAAAGCAAATTATGGTCAGTATTACCGTTGATCTTTGGACTAGCAATTGCCATGGATGTCGGGACAAAATGATGGTAACAAAAGATAGCTTTAGAACTCCATACGAACTCGTCCCCCAAATGTACTATTCGTATTTTTGGAATTCAACAATGTGTTTCTTATAGACTCATATTCATACCAGCCATCAAGCCAAATCTGATTTCGAATTTCAAAAGTTGCAAGGAAATCGAACTTACGAGTCTTGACGAGCATACCGTCAAGGAATGTTCGCGCTATCGGGTCAACGGAGCGATGAGGCTGGAGGAAATCGCCTCCCACATTCTTGATGAGTCTGCCTGAAGCGTCAACAATATTCTCCCCTTTCCTCACCAATGTAACACTGAGAGATAACTTCAGGTTCCGTAGTGGTACGTAGATCGTTCGGAAGAACCAGGAGTCAGCGTTGGGTCCGATGTCGGGCCCAATAATTTGTTGCAGGCTTGAGTAGCTAT
>JBGPGQ010000310.1:0-4039 GCA_041483995.1 Bacteroidota bacterium | reverse complement strand
AGAAAGTGAATGAGCGATACAAGAATTTAAAATACCTTGTTGTTGGCAGGTACGAACTTCTTCCAACCTACGGAGAGGAAGAATACAAGGGAAAGGATGCTCCCTACGATCCGTTGGTCGATCAGGTCGGCAAGGAAATGATGATTGACACGCATCGCGAGGTGACAATTGATGAATACGAGCGCCAGTCGGCCTCGTTAAAAGGTTCAGGACCATCAAAGGAGAAAAAACAAATGCCAAAGCTCAATCTCAAAGAAGAAGGAATGGAAGAAGGACCAGCTGGGATGGAGACATCCACCACTCCACCGCCAACACTTCGCGAAACTTCCGGCGGGCGAGGACCTTCGGCCATCCTCCAAGTGTTGCTTGCCTTGGTTATTCTCGGCGCTTTGACTTTTGCGCTGAATTATTTCGGGGTCATTCATTTGTGGGGAAAGAAGCCTGCGCCAACGGTACAGACGACAACTGTCCTGCCCGAGCCGGAGCCTACGCCTCCCGCTGTAGAGAAACAACCTGAACCAACCCCAACCCCTGTACCGGTTGAAACACCGAAAGTGGTTACTTCACCATCAAGTTCCGGGAACTTCACTGTACAGGTTTCCTCCTGGGTGACAATGTCGAAGGCAAATGTGGAAGTGAAAAAATTTGTCGGCGCTGGATTTGATGCATTTGTCGAAACAGCAACGGTTAATGGTGGGAAATGGCACCGCGTTCGCGTTGGACACTATCCAACGTCCAAAGAGGCTTCGGCTGCAGCAAAGCAGCTTGAGGGTATGCTGGAAGATGGAATATGGATTACCAAAGTGAGCAAAAAGTAATAGGGGTGTTCTGTATTCTTCAGTAAGAGGAAGAAAGATGAATGTATTGCGGATGTTTTTTCAGGGCGGGGTTATTATATACCCGATCTTGTTATGCTCGATTATCGCGGCATATGTCACCATGGAGCGATTCCTCGTTCTGCGCAGGGCACAGCTTGATGTTGGCCAGTTTATGATGAAAGTCAGGAGTATCTTCCAAAAGGGCGACGTCTCTGCCGTTCTTACATTTTGTTCGCAAAAAGATGCCCCCATTGCCAATATTGTTCGTTGCGGTCTTGTGAAGCATGATCAGGGTGATCAGAACGTGCGCGAAGCCGTCGAAGATGTAGGTCGGGCGGAAGTCTTCACCCTTAAAAAACATCTCTCGCTGCTTGCCGGTATTGCGGGTGTCGCCCCGATGCTGGGATTCCTGGGTACGGCGACTGGCATATTTAACACCTTTCAAGGTATCCAATCGCTTGGAGAGAATGTGAACATCGCTGATCTTGCAGGAGGAATCTCACAAGCACTTTTAACAACGGTATTCGGGCTTGTCGTTGGTATTGCGGCGTACACTTTTTACAATTATTTTATTACAAGAGTGGCAAGCTTCGTCCATCAAATGGAAGTAACAACAACGGAGTTTCTTGACCTTCTTCAACGGCGTGACGTTGCAGATGTTTCACTCAAAGTAAGGAGTGAATCGATACGGCAAAGGGCGCTTGTGTACGAAGGCGATGAGTTCTTTCGCAAGAAGCGATAACTGACCTTCAGCTTCCGACCTCTTTTGCTTTCTCTGCCGTCGGATCCTTTCGGGTGTAAAAATAATAAAGGATCCCCTCGCCTGCGGTAAGCAACAGTAATGATGCAGCATCCCTGTCGAAGAAATATCCCAGCCCTGCCTGCGGCATGAACAGCTTCAGGATAAAAGAACTTATTGACCATCCTACAAAGAAGACAAGCGCCATAAAAAATACCACAAGAAACCCTTCAACCAATCCCTCCTCCTGCCAACGTTTCGTAAAAGCTCCTGCGATTGCAACAACGTGAAGATAGAACACAAGTATCGGTATCACGGTTAGTGCACCTCTTTGGCGCTGATGAGTGCGGCGCGCAGTGTTCTCAACAAGATTCGTATATCGAAACCGAGCGACCAGTTTTCAATGTAATACAGATCGTACTTAATTCGTTCCTCGATTGACGTGTCGCCGCGCAGCCCGTTTACCTGCGCCCATCCCGTGACCCCGGTTTTTACGCGGTGACGGTCGAGATATTTTGGGACAACCTGCTGAAACTCCTGCACATATTTTTGTCGTTCCGGACGCGGCCCCACCAGGCTCATATCGCCCTTCACTACATTGTACAATTGGGGGAGTTCATCCAGACTGAGTTTTCGGAGAAGGACACCAATGCGAGTGCGTCGTGGATCGTGTCTGATGCCCAATCCTACCCTATCATCAAATCGTTCTGCGCCTGCCTGCATTGAGCGGAACTTGTACATCGTAAACTTCCTGCCATCCAATCCAACACGCTCCTGCTTGAAGAAGACCGGTCCACGGGATTCCAGCTTAATGAGCACGATAATTATCAATGACAACGGTGCGAGCAGAACGAGCAATATGCCGGAGATCGCGATGTCAAAGGTTCGCTTGGAAATGCGTCCCCATGTTGTGAGTGGAATACCTTTGATTTTCAGGAAGGGTATGCCGTGGAGTTCTTTAAGCCTCACCTGACTCGTCAGGATCTCCAGAACGTCAGGAACCATCATGAATTCGACATTCACCCCCTCACAGTTGCTTATGACGTCAAATAGGGCATCGTGGTCGTGTGAGCGCAGCGCGAGAAAGACAAGCTCGATATTCTCTTCCTTAATGTAATGCGCAGCGTTGGCAATTCTCCCAAGATATTTCGCCGAGGATAATTTGAGTTCCTCATGTGCCCTCTTGTCTGCGAAATAGCCGACGATGAAGAAGCCGAATGATGGATGCCGGTTGAGGCGCTCGTAGACCTGGTTCGCTAACGTGTCATTGCCGATGATGATTGCATATTGAAGGTGGCGCCCCTTCCGGTATAGACGGCGTTCGAACCATTGAACGATGGCCCGTCCAATGAAGATCGTGATGATGGATGTGACCCAGAGGAGGCCGAAGACGACACGTGAATATGAAAAATCCCGATAGAAAAATGCCGCGCTCATGACGAGTAACATGCCGAGACTTACAACTGCGGCAATGTTAATGAGTTCCTCCGAAAGGGTGACACTGCGCCGTGCGCCGTACATCTTTCGTGTATTAAAGAGATTGAGCCATACCAGAACAACGAACAACGAGCCGATAAAATACCCTTGTATGAGTGGCTCATCGCTGTTTACATAGCCAAACGATTCGAAGAAGGAACTGCGGAAGCGAAACCAGTAGGAAAAGAGAAATGAAAACTCAATCGCAAGCGAGTCCAATGCCACGGTAAGAAATGGTATCAGAAAATCACCGCGACGGGATTTTGGTATCATGGTTTTCTACGCATACATCTCGCGCTCAACAAGCCCGCACAGGATGTGGCCGATAGTGATATGTCCTTCCTGGATGCGTTGCGTGTCATCGGAAGGGACTATGATGGAGACATCAACGAGGTCTTTGGCCGCTCCGCCATCCTTGCCAAGCAAGCCGATGGTTGCCATGCCTTTTGATTTTGCCATCTTTAACGCAAGGTTCACGCTCTCTGATTTCCCGCTCGTACTGATGCCGATCAGAACATCGCCGGAGTTGCCCAGCGCCTCGACCGCCCGCGCAAACACATTGTCGTAGCCGATGTCGTTCGCTCCTGCCGTAAGCATGGAGGAATCGGTGGTGAGCGCGATAGCCGGTATGCCGGGACGTTTGATGTTCGGGTTCATGCGGATAATGAACTCTGTTGCGATATGCTGTGAGTCTGCCGCGCTGCCGCCGTTGCCGCACAGAAGGATTTTCTTCTTCTGGTTGAGCGCATTGATCAGCACATCGACCGCTTTGATGATCTTATCGGCGCACTGCTCAAAAATCTTCGCTTTTGTCGCGGCACTTGCTTTCAATTCGTCTTCGATGAACGCCTGACGGGCAAGTATGGTAAGGGGGAGATGAGCCATGGTCAATACACAATGAGTAATGACGAATGAGAAAGAATCATTTTGTTATCATTGCCTGCACGATATCTTGAGTCCGCCGTAATGCCTCGTCAAGCTTTGCTACATCTTTTCCCCCAGCCGT
>JBGPGQ010000309.1:0-4061 GCA_041483995.1 Bacteroidota bacterium | reverse complement strand
GAAATCAACAGGGCAAGCAACCAGTATCCCAATGAACCGTTTGGGGCATATTTCAGTCAGCAGTTCAAGCGACGTTATGGAAATGTGGACACATATCGCCTGACTCCTACAAGCAACGCGCTTGTGTTTGACTCCGTCCTTACGCGAATACGGCGTTCAGATATCGTTCTCATGGCTTTGTATGTGAAGGTGAGAAGTTCTTCAGGCAAGATTGGGATACCGGACAACATGCTCGGTTTTCTTGCAAAGGTGGACACGCTTCAAAAGTCCACGGTTGTGATATCGTACGGCAATCCCTATGTGGTTGCCGCGTTTCCCAAAGCATCTGCACTGATGTGTGCCTACTCGGACGCTGAGCCTCTTGTGGAGGCATCTGTGGAGGCGTTGTTCGGTGAGATTGAGGTGAGTGGTAAGTTGCCCGTTTCCATCCCCGGGCAATTCCCGTACGGATCAGGTGTTCAGTACCTGCAAGGCTATCTTCGAAAGGACGAGCCGGCAGCAGCCGGGTTCGATCCGGTAAGGTTGCACCGAATTGATGAGGTCATCACTGCTGCGATCCGTGATTCAGCGTTTCCGGCTGCACAGGTTGTTGTTGCCAGGGATGGCATTCTTGCATACAATGCATCGTTCGGCACATACACGTACGATGCATCCGCGCGGGAAATCGATGGCTCCACGCTGTTCGATATTGCTTCCTTGACGAAGGTGGTTGCCACGACTGCGGCAGTGATGAAACTGTACGATCAACAGAAACTTTCACTCGACGATTCTGTCGGGAAGTATATCCCGCAGTTTTCCGTTGGCCCCAAGTCTTCGATCACGGTCCGTCATCTGCTTCTTCACAAGAGTGGTCTTCCGCCGTTTCGTAAGTTGTATGATGTCTGTAAGACGCCCGCTGAAGCGCTTGATTCGATCTACGCGACTCCTCTGGTCGCGCAGCCCGGCGATACGACGATTTACAGCGATCTCGGAATGATCATACTCGGCAAAGTTGTAGAGAAGATTTCAGGCATGTCTCTGTCGACTTTTGTCACACAGGAGTTCTACCAGCCGTTGAGAATGAACAATACAGTGTTCAATCCTTCAAAAGCGATCTGGCCACAAGTCGCACCGACTGAGGTCGATACGCTCTGGCGCATGCGAACAGTGCAGGGAACAGTGCACGATGAAAATGCCGCGCTGCTTGGTGGAATTTCGGGGAACGCAGGATTATTCTCGACCGCTTCAGATCTCGCGATATTCATGCAAATGATCATGAACAAAGGAACGTACGGCGGGGTCAGATACCTGAGTGCCGGTACAGTTGATGAGTTCATCCGAAAGGAAACTTCCACAAGTACGCGGGCATTGGGCTGGGATTTCAAATCGGCGAAGGCGTCTTCCGCCGGCGGGTTGTTTTCGATGTCATCGTTTGGTCACACAGGATTTACCGGCACATCCATCTGGGCTGATCCTGAGCGAAATCTCTTCGTAATATTTCTGACGAACCGTGTGTACCCGACGCGAGCAAATACAAAGATATCCAAAGTGCGCTCAGTTCTGCATGATGCCGTGATTAACGCGTTGATGAATGATGGTGATCGAAAGCGAGCTGCTGGAAAAGAGAGCAAATAAAACAGGTAAAATCTAAGGAGCAATAATGGCAATTCCAAAATTCAAAAACGAACCGTACATCGACTGGTCTAAGGCAACAAACCGCAAGAAGCAGCAGGCGGCAATTGACAAAGTGAGGTCAGAGCTTGGCAGCGAATACCCGATTGTGATCGGCGGCGAGCGGCTGTACGCAACTGAGAAGTTCAATTCATACAATCCTTCCCGCTCAACGGAAGTTGTCGGTGTATTTCAGAAAGGCAACGCAGAGCTCGCAAACAAGGCGATGGATGTTGCAGTTGCAACGTTTGAAGAGTGGAAGAATGTTCCCGCAAAAAAGAGAGCCGAATACATCTTCAATGCAGCGAAGCTGATGCGCAAGAAGAAATTCGAGCTTAATGCCGTCGAAATGTTTGAAGTAGGGAAGACGTGGCCGGAAGCCGATGGGGATGTTGCGGAAGCAATCGACTTTTTGGAATTCTACGCGCGTGAGATGCTGCGCTATGGAGAGGATCATCCGGTGGTGAAGAACCCGGGAGAGAAAGGGAAGCTCGTGTATGTTCCGCTTGGGGTAGGCGTTATTATTCCTCCTTGGAATTTTCCTCTCGCGATTCTTGCCGGCATGACATCTGCAGCTATTGTAGCAGGAAACACAGTTGTTCTGAAGCCGTCCAGCGATTCAGCTTGGACAGGCTGGCAGTTTATGCAGATCATGGAAGAAGTGGGGCTGCCCAGGGGCGTGATTAATTTCGTTACCGGTCCCGGCGCTGAGGTGGGGGATACACTTGTGTTACATCCGAAGACGCGCTTCGTGTCGTTCACCGGCTCCAAGGAGGTAGGCATTCACATCAACGAGGTTGCCGCAAAAGTTCAACCCGGACAGATATGGCTGAAACGTGTGGTGGCGGAAATGGGCGGCAAGGATTCGATCATCGTGGATGAGGGTGTAAACCTTGACGAGGCCGCCGCCGGTGTTACTGTCTCGGCGTTCGGATTTCAGGGGCAAAAGTGCTCCGCTTGCTCACGTGTAATTGTGCATGAAAAAGTGTATGATAAATTTGTTGATCTGCTTGCGAAGAAGGCCGAACCCATTACCGTTGGCGATACCACAGTGATGAGTAACTACATGGGACCTGTTGTTAACCGGAGCTCGCAGGATAAGATCATGGCATACATCGATAAAGGCGTCAGTGAAGGCGGACGACTTGTTGCAGGTGGCGTGAAGGCGGGAGATGACGGATATTTCATCCGCCCAACAGTCATTGCCGATGTGCTTCCCCGGGCGACTATCTCACAAGAAGAGATCTTTGGGCCGGTACTCGCCGTCATCAAGGCTCGTAATTTTGATGATGCGTTGCAGATTGCCAACAATACGGAGTTCGGCCTCACGGGTGCAGTGTATACAAAGAATAAGAAGCGTCTTGCAAAGGCAGAGAAAGAATTTTTTGTTGGGAATTTGTACTTAAATCGAAAATGCACTGGTGCTCTCGTTGGCGTTCATCCATTTGGCGGTTTCAATATGAGTGGCACAGATTCAAAAGCGGGCGGCAAGGATTATTTACTGTTGTTTCTTCAGGGAAAGAGCATCGCAGAAAAAATCAAGAAATAGAAGCAGCCATCAAAGAATAAGGACGAGTTATGAAAATTCATGAGTATCAGGGCAAGGAAATTCTTAGGAAATTCAACGTTGCAGTGCCGAACGGGAAGGTCGCATTTTCAGTCGATGAAGCCATCCGAGCCGCAAATGAATTGGGTGGAAATGTCTGGGTTGTGAAGGCGCAAATCCACGCCGGGGGTCGCGGTAAAGGTGGGGGTGTCAAGGTGGCAAAGACTCTGGAAGAAGTGCGACAGTACTCGGCGCAGATTCTCGGAATGACACTTGTGACACATCAGACCGGACCGGAAGGGAAAATCGTGAAACGACTGCTCATTGAGCAAGGAGTGAATATAGCGAAGGAACTGTACGTCGGAGTGACGCTTGACCGTTCTTCTTCACGCAATGTTATCATGGCATCGACGGAAGGTGGCGTTGAAATTGAAAAAGTAGCCGCCGAGACGCCGGAGAAAATCCTCAAGGAGTTTGTCGACCCTGCGATTGGTTTCCAGGCATATCAAGCGCGCAGACTTGCGTTTGGGTTGGGACTTTCCGGCGACGCTTTCAGGAACGCACTTAAATTTTTTGTTGCGTTGTACAAAGCGTATGAGTCAATGGACTGTTCGCTTGCCGAGATCAACCCCCTTGTCATCACCACGGACGGAGATGTGATTGCGCTTGATGCGAAGATGAATTTTGATGACAATGCTCTTTTCCGGCATCCCGATCTTCTTCCGTTTCGTGATCTTGATGAAGAGGACCCGCTTGAGGTTGAGGCTTCGAAATCAAACCTCAACTATATCAAGCTCGATGGTAACGTCGGTTGTATGGTAAACGGCGCAGGGCTTGCGATGGCAACGATGGACATCATCAAGCT
>JBGPGQ010000308.1:0-4093 GCA_041483995.1 Bacteroidota bacterium | reverse complement strand
GATCGAAAACGCGCAACTCGTTCTTTGCATAGAAGGCATATTTCGTTCTCGAATTCTTTCCGGCACTCACTTTGGCACCGCGAGTTGATGCTGTCGCGTCGTAATCTCCTTCGAAGCCTGTGAACGCATTGTAATACGTGCTTGTCATATGACCATAATCGCCGTCAAACCCGACCAGCACACGGTTTCGAATATTTTCAGTCTCAGTTGTCATGGTGAATTGAAGATTCAGTCCGACTTGATTTGTCGATAGGTCACGCTCTTTTGTATCGCCGTATTGTGTAGTGTCATAGATCCCTATGATGCTGAACGTCGCCGGATCGATGATAGGTGACGGGTTCGTAAATGTTCTCGTGGAAATCCCATGTTTGAATTTGTAAAAGAGTTCAGCCTTGACCGCTGCCGCTTCCGACAAACTGCGGTTGTAATCAGCCTGGAACTGGTGCCGTCGCTCATCCTTCCCGTCGTTTCTGTAATAGACGCTTGATCCCCGGCGATCTGCAAGCACTTCCTGGTCGGTCAACGGTCCCGGATCATCAAACTTAACCCATTGATTCATGGTGGACAGTCGCAGGCCGGAACTCTCGTCAATGGGAAGAAGCAGGTCTCCTCCGATATTTGTTCCCCGCCATGTACTGTGACTTCGAAAACCGTGAGTTCGTTCATTGGAAAGGAACAATTGATACGGTTTGTTATCCCACATACCGCGAGTGCGCCCACCTGCATTGACGCTGCCATACGATCCGCCTTCGAGTGAGAGAGCTGTGCGCGGAGTATTCTCCGCTCTTGTAATGATATTGACTACAGAACCGAACGCTGCGTCCCCATACAAGGGTGATGAAGTTCCACGCGCAATCTCCACCGACTCGATGTTTTTGAGTGGAACCAGATTCCAATTCACCAGTCCGGTCTCAAGATCATTGATTTGTTTTCCGTCAAGCAGAACAATATTGTATTCCGCCTCCCCTCCGCCATAGAAGCCGCGTGCATTGATGGATGGGTTCCTGCCGATACCATCCATATTGACCACGAAGAAACCGGGAATAAAACTGAACAGGTCCGAGAATTTTTCAAGAGGAAGACGCCGGATGTCAGCGGCGCGCATCACGGAAACGGAAGAAGTGGAATTGGCAAGCTTGTTCTCAATCCGGTCCGCCGTTATGACGATTGTCTCAAGAGAGAATTTGGGAATGCTGTCTTGTGCCTGCGGAACATTCTCAACGTCGCCTTGAGAAAACCCGGAACTATGAATCGTGCAAAAGAGAAGTATCAATAGAGTTGTCAGGCGACCCATACGTATCACCACAGATGGAATTCTTGCAGACTGAAAAAGTGGATTCATGACAATGCCCCGTGACCAATGAACAATATTTCCTTCAAAAGGTAGGGATTTCGAGTTTGACAAGCAATTACAAGAGATGTTTACCGCGAGGAACGGGACGACCCCGTGTAGGGGTCGTCCTCTGGATTAATGCGGTCTCACTTCGATTTTACAAACTTGAGCGAGGCAGAATTCATGCAGTAGCGAAGACCTGTCGGTTCGGGACCGT
Organism: Bacteroidota bacterium; assembly: GCA_041483995.1. GTDB lineage: Bacteria > Bacteroidota > Ignavibacteria > UBA10030 > UBA6906 > JBGPGQ01. The sequence goes on along the minus strand of JBGPGQ010000308.1, from coordinate 2,543 downwards.
CATCGAACACGTGGCCGAGATGTGCACCACACCTGCTGCAAACAACTTCGGTCCGTTCCATCAACAGACTCGCGTCGGAATCCTCCTCGACATTTTCCTTCGCAATCGGCTTCCAAAAACTTGGCCAGCCCGTCCCCGATTCGAACTTTGTTTCGGAGTCGAACAAATCATTGCCGCAGCAGATACACTGATAGATTCCTTTGTCGTGATTATTCCAGTACTCTCCCGTATATGCGCGCTCCGTTCCTTTCTTTCGCGTTACATTGAACTGCTCCGGAGTCAGTTGCTTTTTCCATTCTGCATCCGTTTTGGTTACTTTGTCAGTCATAATAAATTCCTTTTCTTGTGCTGAATATACTTTGATCTGCGACTGATGACCAGAAGTTGCTTTCCCGCCTTGTGCAGCATCGTCGGCGTTCATTTTTGAGCAACCAATAAATAGCGTCAGCAACGCAACGTTCCGAATGAACACATTGAAAGCCATAATACCATCTCCTTTGAAAAATCATTTGGTTAGTCCCATTGCTACTGCAAGAGAACGCAGGTCTGGAACTTCAAGATCAGCCTTGACAACTGCCGCAGGGGTTGCCCCAAAGCCGTTCTGACCCTGTCGACGATTTACCCATACAGTGCCAAGTCCCAATTGTCGGGCTGGAACAATATCATGGTAAAGACTCTGCGCCACGTGCAATATTGAACGCTCGGGAAGATTGATGCGTTCCATAGCAATACGAAAATTGTTCAAAGATGGTTTGTATGAGCGAGCCTGCTGGGCTGTAATTATACAGTCGAACGTAACACCCAGCTTCGGTATGGTTTGCAGAAGGAAGTCGTCGTCTATGTTTGAAATGATTCCGACTTTGTAGCGGGTTTTCAGCAGGCGCAAAGCGGTGACCGTATCTTCGAAGGGTTTCCAGTCCCGTAGCGAGTTTTCAAGAGAACTTTTCTCTGATTCCGACGGCAGAAAACCGTACTCCTTTCCAAATGCCTCAACCACATCTCGAAGAATCGACCTGTAATTCTTGTACGCCCCGGCCTCAGCATTCGCCTCATAGACTGCATACGATTCCAGTACTTTTTTGCTGTCAGGATGAATGTTGTGGTTGGCAAAAACCGGCTTTAGGGCTGCAAGTATTCCGGACTCCCAATCAACAAGAGTTCCGTAACAGTCGAACGTAAGGATTTTAAACTGATCAAATTGGATGTGGTTGCGATCGGACATCAGCCGAGGATCTTATCGAGTTCGCCGGATTTGATCAAGATGGATAGACGTTCGATATCCTGAGTGAGAGGGCGATCTCCTTTCAGCGGACGGACGACTTTGCGGATCATTGAAAACGCGCGTCGCGTACCAGCGCCGGGTCGGAGTTTTCGGAACTGCAATGCTTGTGCACCGCAAAGAAGCTCGATAGCAATAACGCGTTGTACATTGCCGATGATTTCACGGGCTTGCCGGGCTGCAATTGTTCCCATACTGACGTGGTCTTCCTGGTTGGCTGACGTGGGAATGGAATCGCCACTAGCGGGATGGATCAGAACTTTGTTTTCAGAAACAAGAGCAGCAGCAGTGTACTGAGCAATCATGAGTCCCGACTGTAGACCTCCGCGGCTTGCAAGAAATGCGGGCAATCCGGAATTGTGGTTTTTGTCAGTAAGCTTGGTTATGCGGCGTTCTGAGATGTTGCCAAGTTCTGCAACAGCAAGACCGAGAAAATCCATTGCCAGCGCAACCGGCTGACCATGAAAATTGCCCGCACTGATTGCACCCGTGGAGAATATCAATGGATTATCAGTGGCGGAGTTCATCTCCGTTTCCAACACTCTGCGCACAAACGCCATCCCATCACGCGAAGCGCCATGAACCTGCGGGATACATCTGATGGAGTATGAATCCTGAACTGTGTCGCGTGTATCGTCATCCAAACAATCAACAAGTTTGCTTCCACGGATCATCGATCGGATGTTATTCGCCGTAATCGCCTGACCCGCGTGCTTCCGGACTGCGTGAACCCGTGCATCGAATGGTGCACTCTTTCCTTTCACTGCTTCCAGACTCAATGCAGAGGCAATGTCTGCGGCGTTTGCAAGTTGTCCAGCATCGTGCAAAGCCAATACACCAATGGCAGTCATAGCCTGCGTACCGTTGTTGAGAGCAAGTCCCTCCTTTGCTTCAAGAACCACCGGCCTCATCCCTGCAGCCTTCAATGCTTTTGCACCGCTGAGTGTCTTTCCTCTGTAGAATGCTTCACCTTCGCCGATGAGCACTGCGGCCATGTGCGAAAGAGGAGCAAGATCACCACTTGCTCCAACTGAGCCCTGTGACGGTATGACCGGATGAACGCGTTTGTTCAGCATTTCAAGTAACCGTTCAACCGTCGATACCCTGATGCCAGAGAATCCCTTTGCCAATGCATTGGCCCGAAGCAACATCATTGCCCGGACGACTTCTTCGGCCAGCGGTTCACCAACGCCCGCGCAATGGCTCAAGATGAGATTGCGCTGAAGCTCGCGCTGTTCCTCTCTGGGGATTGATACACTCTGAT
>JBGPGQ010000307.1:0-4107 GCA_041483995.1 Bacteroidota bacterium | reverse complement strand
AGGAGTATCAGATCATCTTCCTCGATACACCGGGCATCATCAAACCCAAGTATTTGCTGCACGAGGTGATGATGCAGTTCGCAAGTTCCGCTATTGCAGATGCCGACGTTATCCTGTTTATGATCGATGCCACCGACCCAAAGCCTGATGGTGACTTCGCACATGATGTAGCGTTCCAGAAACTGCGGGGGCTGAAGAAGCCGGTCTATCTTGTCATCAACAAAACTGATCTTGTAGACAAGAACACTATGCTGCCTGTGATCGATTTTTACTCGAAGTCGTTTCCATTCAAGGAAATCTTTCCCATCTCAGCGCTCAAGATGGAAGGTGGGGCTGATCTGGTGAAGGCTGTTGTCCAGGAATTGCCGCAGCATCCGCCGTTCTACCCTCTGGATATCGTCAGCGAACAAAACGAACGCTTCTTCGTCAGCGAGATCATCCGCGAAAAGATCTTCATGAAGTGCAAGGAAGAGATTCCCTACTCCACCACGGTTGACATCACCGAGTTTAAAGAGCGGGAGAAGGGGAAGACATTCATTAGCGCGGACATTTACGTTGAGCGTGACTCCCAGAAAGGCATTCTGATTGGCAAGAAAGGGGCCATGCTGAAGGAGATCGGTTCAAGAGCAAGGGAGGGGATCGAGCAGTTTCTGCATCATTCCGTGTTCCTTGACCTTCACGTTAAGGTCCAGAAACAATGGCGTGAAGATGGGAAGGCGCTGGCAAGGCTAGGATACAAGGCGTAGCGGCACATCATATTTTTCCCGGCGGCGCGGTGTACTTTGCGTCTGTGACGTTGCCGGTATTACGTGTAGACGCCGGCTCGAAGATCAACACCTCAACCTCCTCATCCGCAACCGTGCGATGTTCTACTCCATGGGGCACCACCACGCATTCACCTTCATCCAAGGAAACTACGCGGTCACGAAACTCCACCCGGAACGACCCGCGCCAGACAAGAAACAACTCGTCTGCATTCTCGTGATGATGCCAGACGAACTCTCCCCTGAACTTCACAAGCTTCACTTCCTGCCCGTTGAGTTCCGCAACAATTTTTGGTCTCCAGTATTCAGTGAACAGAGAGAACTTTTCATCGATGTTGATTTTGTTCATGTCTCCTCAATCTTTCAATCATAACACAAGAGATTCGATCCGGCGGTCTGGGATGAACCAGATAATTGCAACGAGAACGTATATCGAGAAAGCGATCCACGGATTTACAAATGAGAGCGGGATTGCAACGGCATACAGCAAAATTGAAACGAGCCCCTTGCGGTCTTTGCCTATTGCGATTGCCAGAGTGGAATCTTTCGCATGGTGTGCGACCAGCGCGCGAGCAAGGATGAAGTATGCGACGCCAGCCATCAATAGGACAACACCATACAACGCCACCGGTGTTGCGGCAAAGTAATTTTCACCCATCCAACGCGTGACGAATGGTATTAGGGACAACCAGAATAGCAGATGCAGGTTTGCCCAAAGGACGCGGCCGTTCACCTTCTGAGTGGCATGCAGCATGTGATGATGGTTGTTCCAATAGATGCCGATAAAGACGAAACTGAGGACATAACTCAAAAGATCCGGTATGAGCGATGTTAGTGCGTTCAACTCGGTTCCATGCGGCACTTTGAGTTCCAATACCATGATCGTGATGATGATGGCAATGACGCCATCGCTGAAAGCTTCTAAACGTCCTTTACCCATGTGCAAGTCCTGGTTATTGTAAGTGTCGATCTAATTGTCAAAACAGATTTATGTGTGTGACGGGGAGCCGTTGGTTATGCGGCAACACTGGTTGAGTGTTATTTGAAGTGCAGTTTCCGGAATAAGTCCCGCACTTCATATTGAGAATAGTCTTTGTTCTTCGTTCGATTATATTTGGGCTGCAGAATTTTGCGCAAATGAGATTCAAAGTTAGAAATAGATTTCTTTGACCTTGAACCGAATCCTATAAGGATCAATCGAACCCTGTCGTCAAAGCACTTTTTTGCAGCTTTGCCAAGATTTCTGTTATTCACTCTTAACGACAGTTTTTGTATTGCATAGTACTTGAGGAAACTGTTCATCCAGGCTTTCTGCCTGAGATCGAAGTGAGAAGGAATTCTTTCAATGAATGATCTGCTAGAGACTTTTCCCACGTAAACAATCTCTTCACCTATTTTGAAAACATAAACTCCAATCCCAGGATAGATCAGTTTGCCGTTGGCCAAAATGAGTTGCGAGAGCTTTATCGTAGAAAGTCGAATTCCCCTTGCTGCCCCTATTTTCTTTTCGAACTGAGCGATTGATAAATGCTCCAGATGTTTGATCTCCAAGTAGTACAATCTACCTCCAGGTGATATTTGCTGTAACAGCCTTTCGAACAATCATGCTTGCAGTCAGCTTGCTTGTCCCGATGTTTCTTGTCAGTGGGTCGCTGGTCAGGCGGTAGCAGATAGTGCCTTGTCAATCTCGATGCAGACAATAGCCGTGTGGAATACAATTCGCCTGGCATCTTCCCAAGTAACTGGCTGGCCTTCTTTCTGTCCGGCATGCTCTTGCCGTTGGACCAGATCATTGAGAGTACCCCAATACGAAAGAAGTGCCTCTAAGAAGTTTGCCAACGTGCCGGGAAAATTCTTCGCTCGATAAGTGAGTACAGCGCGTAATCTTGAGATGTGGTGAGCTGGGACGGTATCAACATCCCTTGGGTGGTACTTCTCGACAAGAACTGTGGCGAATTCCTGCATCGCTTCACGGCAGAGATGACCTATTGTGGACAATTCGGAATTGGTATCGCTAGCCCAAAGATAGGCCTCTGCCTTTGCCCACTTATCGAACGCCGTTGGATACGCACTCTGGAATCGTTGCCCCTCAATGAGGCCTCGGATTGATTTATCTACTCTCTCTATTGGAACTGTAATTTGGGTTTGCTGGACTTCGTAGTACTTGAATCCTCTTGGTGTTACGTCGAACTTGAACGAGCCTACACCTAGCATCACCAAATTTACTAGTCCCGCACTATGTAATGCTTCTATGTCACCCAAGTACACTCTTGCATCTCCTTCGGGCAATCCAGGATGGACAATTCTTGATTTGGGTCCGTCGGCTGGGTGGTGTCCATGGAACTTGTCGCGCTTGTCGCGGGGAATGCTCCTTATTGCCTCTACAAGAAAGGATAGGAGATCTACCTGCTCTTTCTCAAGAAGAACCTCATCGAATCGATTTGTTGTCTCCAACGGTAGTTCCTCCTTCCGGTAACGCCTAACATCTGAATATGTCGCTGCGGGATATTACTCTCAAACAGTGTGATATGATTGCAACGGTCTTTCACATGGTCACGCTTGCAGTCAACCTGCCTGTTAGTTACCTTTGATACAAATCTGTCGGAAATCTACGGAATTGAGGTGGGATTAACAAGGTTGCTCTTTGTACTTTTTTTTTGAAAAGAAAGTACGAAAGAAAACATTGGGAATCGCAAACACTCGGCGTGTGTAAAACCGTTCTCGTGTTCATGCGATTGCGGTGGCTTGGGGAATTCGATACAAGAGCACCGCAATCGCAAAGCGGTGATGGGTTTGTCCACCGCACACAGCCTGCGATTCCGAGGGCTGTGATTTTTAAAGGCCTGTGTGGAGAGCAAATTCCCGCGACCCCGAAACCACCGTCGGTGCGCGTGGACTAACGAGCTGAGCTTTGCAATTCCGACGGCAAGCAGTGACGCTTTGGTGGAGGTATAAACTCCAAGTCGGAATTGCATCTTAACCGAGCCTGCTTTTTTTAAGGAAGCGTGTTGCGGTTTCGGAAGGATTTCTTTGGTACTTTCTTTCTCGGAAAGAAAGTACACGAAACCGTAGCCTTCTTTTACTTTCTCTTTGAAGAGAAAGCAAACAAAGAGAACTTTCGGAATCGCAAGGCTCAGCGCGGATAGAGCCGTTCTCGTGTTGGTGCGATGGCGGCGGCTTTGGGAATTCGATAGAAGAGCACCGCAATCGCAAAGCGGTGATGGGTTAACCGCCGCACACAGCCTGCGATTCCGATGGCGCGAATCAGGAGTGCCTCATGCGCGTGCGAAACCGACGGCTGTGTGTGTTGGCGGAACCCTCCGTGCTATGTCTTACTTTCTTT
>JBGPGQ010000306.1:0-4113 GCA_041483995.1 Bacteroidota bacterium | reverse complement strand
GAAATGCGTGTTGTTCCAGGAGATTCTTTGCCCGTTTCCCTAACTCCGAACCCGCGTTCAATTCAACTACCTTCTTAAACCACTTGTTTGCTTCCTCGGTATCCCCTGCAGAGAGGTAGACAATACCAAGGTTGAACGCGGCGGGCTGATGAGCGGAATCGTATTTGAAAGCCTCCTTCATCTCGCCAATTGCCATACTGAACAGGCTGCCGGCATTCACGGAATCAACTTTTGTGAGTTGGAAATAGCAGATGCCCAAGTCCACATGTGCATTGGCATCATTTGGTTTGATCGCCAAGTACTTTCGATAGGCATCTGCGGCTCGAAAGAAGAGCGTCATGTCATGGGTCGCGTTGTCGTGAAGGAGGTTTGCCAGCTTGAGCAAAGATGCCCCGTCGGCCGGGTTCGCATCAACAATCTTCTGAAGCTGTTCAATTTCTGCGGGTGATGCCGCGGATTGCACCGGAGGATCATTGTGAGCCTCTGGAGACGAAGGTCGACTGCGCGAGATTTCTGAATACACAAGAAAACCAACCAACAGTACAAACGCTACCCCGGCAGAAATCTGCCACGGTTCAATTTTTTTTTCTGATCGTCGTTTTGATTTTTTTTGCTGTTTCTTTTCCCGTTGCCCAGGATGAGGATTTCCTTGAACGAGCCGAGACGTCCCAGGAAGTTGGGCTCCGCACGATTCACAATATACACCTGAACTCATGTTGAGACGCCCACACACCTCGCACTTGGATGGTGATTCGTCTTTGGGTGCTTCATGCTGTTTTTCCAAGACTGCGGCGGGAGTGTCATATTCAATGATTGCGCCGCATCGGGGACAGGTTGTATCATCACTGGAGATCCCCGCTCCACATTCACCACAAACAAGTTTGGCTTTCGCCATTCAACCTCATCCTATTTCATAATCTTCAGGAGGTTTTCGTTGACTAATACCTTGACTTCCTTTGAGACTTTGAAAAGCGGTACCCAGTGCTCATTCACCATCACCTGTTCCCCAGTTCGAGGATTACGGGCGACTCTTCCTTTGCGTTTCTTCACTTTAAAACTTCCGAAACCACGGATCTCAATATTGTTACCCTCTTTCATTGCATTGATCACCGTTGAGATAAATCCATCCACAACCGCTTCGGTGTCCACTTTTGTTAAGCCTGTCCCGGTCGCTATCGTATCAACAATATCCGCTTTGGTCAACTGAGGACTCCTCGTTGTTATTGATAATGGTGATTTCTCGTATCATTCAAAACGGACCAGCAAATCGATAGGAAAGCATGGGGCGATCAAAAGTTTCGCGCGTAAGGCCCGTCAGACTTTCCACAACACTCCCAAAGATTGACTCCCACACAGTTTGCCGTTTTCTTTCTCTGACAAGTGCCGGTTCGCCGCCAATACCACAGACTTGGGCACAAATGTTGATCGCGTCCTCAAATGTACCAAGTGTATCAACAAGCCCGAGCTTCAACGCCTGCTTCCCGGTAAACACGCGACCGTCAGCCAACCGAATTGCATCTTCGTGACTGAGTTTCCTTTCCAATTCAACCACACCGATGAATTGTTTATGAACATCATCCATTAGCCTTTGAAAATACTTTTCGTCCTCAATGGTCATTGCCCGGCTCGAGGAACCTGCATCTTTCAACTTCCCGCTCTTGATAGTCTTTATGCTCACACCAAGTTTGTCCATTGCACCATGCAATTGAAGAAACTCTGAAATCACCCCAATACTTCCAGTCAGCGTACCGGGGTTTGCGACAACTTTGGAAGCTCCGCAAGAGACATAGTAGCCACCACTGGCCGCGAGGGCTCCCATGGAAACGACCACTGGTTTACCGCTATCCCGTGTTTTCTTTACTTCTTCGTACATCTCCTGGCTTGCAACCGCACCCCCGCCCGGCGAATCCACTCTGAGGACAATACCTTTGATTGATCGGTTCTGTCGGTATTTCTTGAACTGCCGCACGATGTCCTCCGAAGATGTTATCACTCCATTCAGCTCAACCACTGCAAGTTTGTCGCCTGAACCCGTTGTAACAACTTCGGTGCGTTCTGAGGACTCAGAGAAGAAAGAGAATATGAGAACTGAAAATCCAATTGCTACGAGAGCGAGGAGGCCGAGTATTCCCAGAAACCATTTCGTTGATTTGCTCATCCAATCAACACCGCAAAGTCCTGTAAGTCATTGATTTTCCAAATGATAATACTAAACAAATGGGAGAATGTCAACCAGCCCATTGCACTAAAAAGCCAAAACCTGTCCATAGTAACTCTTTTTGCAGCTACTCGATGGACCCAAAGGCTTCGGGCTCGTTAAGATTGATCCGATAGTTTAGTTCACTGTTGCAGCATTTAAATGCAATTCAGACTCAATGATTCGTTCTCTGGATTCTTCCGGTGAAAGGAGCGCAAGTTCCAAAACCTGGCTCATTTCCTTCACAAAGTGGAAATGCATTGAATCGGTACCGCCCAGAACTGATTTCGGAATTTCATCTATGTCAAGCTTGTTCCTTTCCGGCAGAAGCACGGTTTTGATCCCTGCTCGATGCGCAGCCAGAACTTTCTCTTTCACTCCACCAATCGGCAGCACTGCGCCGCGCAGAGTAATCTCTCCCGTCATGGCGAGATCATTCCTGACCAGCCGACCGGTGAGCAATGAAGTCAGTGATGTCAACATGGTGACACCTGCGGAGGGACCGTCTTTCGGAATAGCACCAGCCGGCACGTGCACATGGATGTCGAGTTCCGATCTGAAATCTTCCGCCAGACCCAGCATCTTTGCATGGGAGGCAATGAAGCTAAGCGCTGCCTGGACAGACTCTTTCATTACATCTCCGAGTTGGCCGGTGAGAATAAGGTTTCCTTTTCCTTTCATTTTGGTCGCCTCGATAAAAAGGATGTCACCACCAACCGGGGTCCACGCAAGTCCCACAGCAACACCGGGACGATTGATACGCTCTGCGACATCAGAGAATACCTTTTGTTGTCCGAGATACTTCGTCAGTGAATCTTTTTCGACATTCAACTTGGTGATGGAGCCTGAAACTATCTCACGTGCAACACCGCGGGCAACAGTAGCTATTTGCCGCTCCAGATTGCGCACACCCGCCTCGCGCGTATACCCTGTAATAATTCTCCTCACTGCCTCATCATCGATGCCGAATTGATCTGTCTTCAATCCATGTTCAGCAGCCTGCTTTGGCAGGAGAAACCGTTTTGCAATATGAAGTTTTTCTTCTTCCACATAACTCGGGATCTCAATGATCTCCATTCTATCTCGCAAAGCGGGTGGAATCGGCTCGATCATATTCGCCGTCGCAATAAACATAACCTTGGAAAGATCAAAGGGGACTTCAAGGTAATGGTCGCTGAATGAAAAATTTTGCTCCGGGTCAAGAACTTCTAGAAGCGCAGATGAGGGATCACCGCGAAAATCCTGCCCGATTTTGTCCACCTCATCAAACATAAACACCGGATTGTTCGAGCCTGCTTTCTTCAAACTCTGAATAATGCGCCCGGGCAACGCTCCAATGTATGTTCTGCGATGGCCACGAATCTCGGCTTCATCATGTACACCGCCAAGCGAGAGACGAACAAACTTGCGGCCCAGAGCGTTGGCAATTGACCGTCCCAACGAGGTCTTGCCCACTCCCGGCGGCCCGACGAATACAAGAATCGGACCCCGCATATCATTTTTGAGTTTTCGCACGGCAAGGTATTCCAGAATTCGCTTTTTGACTTTCTCAAGGCCATAATGATCGTGCTCCAACACCTCTTCTGCTCTTGAGATATCAAGATTATCTTCCGTACTCGTGCTCCATGGCAGATCAAGAATCCAATCAAGGTATGTACGGCTTACGGTAACTTCCGCAGAAGCAGGATTCATTTGCGAAAGCCGTTTTAATTCCTTGTTGGCAACTTTGAGGGCCTCTTCTGGTAGTTTGGCGGCATCGATGCGCTTACGCAGTTCGTTCAGATCAACATTCTCTTCGTCTTCACCAAGCTCCTTTTTGATTGCCTTTAATTGTTCACGCAAGTAATACTCGCGCTGACTTTTGTTGATGCCATCCTGTACTTCTGATTGTATCTTGCTGCCAAGCTCGAGCTTCT
>JBGPGQ010000305.1:0-4115 GCA_041483995.1 Bacteroidota bacterium | reverse complement strand
GGAGCAGACTCTTTGATATGTATATACGACGCAAGCTCGCTTACAGAACCGTCAAGTACTTCTTTCTTGTCGGTATGAATGAAGGCGAGAGTCTCGTTCTTTTCAACTTTGTCCCCAAGTTTTCTTGTCAGGATAATACCGGCTTTGGGATCGATAACATCATCGATCCGCTTTCTTCCAGCGCCGAGCTCAATTGCCATGAGGCCGATCTTCATTGTTTCGAATCCGGTAACATAGCCACTCGCAGTACTCTTGACTTCAGCAGTGAACCTGGATTGCGGATACTTCAGTAGCTGGTCGATGAATGAAACGTCGCCTCCCTGTCGTTTTACGATCTCAAGGAATTTTGCGTATGCCTTCCCGGACCAGATTGCCGATTGACATTGTTTCATTCCCTCTTCAATCGAGCCCGCCTTGCCGCCGAGATGGAGCATCGTTCCCCCAAGCACGTATGTCACCTCCATCAGGTCCGGCACATTCTTGCCTCGCAAACATTCCACCGACTCAACCACCTCCCACCAATTGCCGATCATGTATCCAAGAGGCTGGTCCATATCCGTAATGAACCCGACCGTCTTCTTGCCAACGCTGTTTCCGATGGAGACGAGCGCGTTTGCAAGAGCAAGGGAATCTTCATATCGCTGCATGAATGCTCCGTTGCCGGTCTTCACATCCAGCACAAGAGCATCAATTCCTTCTGCAAGTTTTTTGCTCATGATGCTTCCGGCAATGAGCGGGATTGATTCTACCGTTGCAGTCACATCTCGTAGCGCATACATCTTTTTGTCGGCGGGTGCAATCTCTTTGGTCTGGCCGATCAGCACAAGTCCGATTTCTGCGATAATCTCTTTGTATTCCTTGATGGAAAAACTTGTCTTAAAGCCGGGTATTGCTTCCAACTTGTCCAGCGTCCCGCCGGTATGACCGAGACCTCTTCCGGAAATCATGGGCACGGGCACGCCGCACGCAGCAACCATTGGCGCAAGAATAAGAGAAACCTTGTCGCCAACGCCTCCCGTGGAATGTTTGTCCACTTTCACGCCGGGAATCGCGGAGAGATCAACGACCTCACCGGAATGCAACATCACTTGCGTAAACGTCGCGGTTTCTTCGGTTGTCATGCCTTTGTAATACACCGCCATGAGGAAAGCGGACATCTGATAGTCAGGGATCTGACCGTTCACGTAGCTCGTGATGAACGTTTCGAGTTCACCACGACTGAGTGATTCACCGTTTCGTTTCTTGCGTATCAGTTCGACAGGGTTCATAGGCAGAAATTATTTGGGATGATCAACAATGGTCAGCATTCTACTTTCACAACGAAACGACGTTTGCACGTGTTGCATTCCAACTCGATGGTCACCCAGTTATTCCGCTCATAATACGATATCTCCGCAAGCTCGCCGCCGCACGATTGAACAATGCACGCTTTCAAATCAAGCCTGTACATTCTAACAGGAGACTCCATTGATTCAACCTTTGTTCGTGATGTATCGTTCGGCAAGCAGCAAGCCGATGATTGTTTTGCTATCCTGCAACGCGCCGGAGTACACCATTGACAGTGCTTCCGCAAGAGGCAGAATCTTCAGTGTCATCGAGAACTCACCCTCTTCACGGCGAGGCCCCGCAGCCAGTTGCTGCAAACCGGTTGCGAGATAAATGTGCAACTCCTCATCGCAGAACCCCGGTGTTGTGTAGATGGATATGAGTTTTTCCAGCGCGCTCGCCCGCCAACCGGTTTCCTCTTCCAATTCGCGTCCAGCCGCCTTCTTTGGATCCTCGCCGGAATCCAATTTGCCGGCGGGAAGCTCGAGGAGATGTTTTCCGAATGGATACCGAAGCTGTTGTATCAAGATGACGCGGCCATCATCCAGCAGCGGCACTGCGACTGCACCACCGGGATGATGAGCGATTTCTCTCACCGATCTATTTCCCGAAGGATATTCAACCTGATCGACAATCAGGTCGAACACACGACCCTTGTACAGAATCTCACGCTTCAGTTGTTTGAGTTCCATCAAGTCTTCATCTGTATGACGCGTTGCGGGAACGGGATCTCAATCCCCTCCTTCGCAAAAGCAAGGTATGCTTCTTCACGCAATGCAACCTCTTCAGCGGCGCGCTTGCTGAAATCCGTGCACCGAGCCACCAGCGTGAATTCGATTGACGAGTCATTCATCGCGGTAAGCTGCACCTCGGGTTTGGGGTCTTTCAGGAGATTCTCATGTTTGTCAACGAGCGAAAGAAGGACGGTTCTAACCTTTGAAGGATCTGTCCCGTACGCAACTGCGAATTTGACCACAACACGCATCTGGTTGTGTGGGTAAGCATAATTGGTAATCCTGCTCTTGATCAGCTCGGAGTTCGGCAGGATGATCAGATTTGCATCGAAGTTCAGGAGCGTTGTTGAACGGAGCCCGATCTCTTGTACATCGCCAACCTGACCCGACGCCAACTCAATCCTGTCGCCCACGCGGAATGGACGATCGACAAGAAGAACGAACCCAGCAATCATGTTCGCAAGCGTATCCTGTGCTGCAAGAGCAACCGCAAGAGATCCAACACCCAACGAAACGATAAGGCTCCCAATGTTGATGCCGAAGTGATCGAGGATAGCGATAAGGCCAACAAGTCCGACGGCAATATTGACGATCTTGCGTACAAGCGGGCCGAGCCCCCGTTTGAGATTCGCGTTGTGTTCACCAATCGAATCGAGATACCAGTCAATAATCTCCCGGATAATTCCAAGAACAATTTTGATAACAAGAATGACAACAGCGACATACAATATGGTCTCGCAGTAATCGAGAGTTTGGTGAACCGTCAGGTCTGCAGCGGCGCCTTTGCGGACTTCGTGCACGGCTATATGAAGCCCGGTTATCACCATCAACGGCTTTACGTGCGCGAGCACGACCTCCACTATTTTGTCATCGAGGATGGTTTCAGTCCTCTTGAAGATTTTCTCTCCGAGGAAACGGAGAAACGCACGCGCGGTACGGGAGAGGAAAAAGAATGCAGCAACGATTGCCACGGCAACCACAACGTGATACATCAATTCATTTCCGATTATGTCTTTAAGCCACTGCATGGGTTTTTGTTATTGAATGACAGACACGGGATCAGGCATTGCCTCTGCTGCCCGGCTTTGTTACAGGCACGCCGCTCTTGCACAACAGGCAGGAATCCGGTTGATATGTCACGACATTCATTTGCAACACCGAATACTGTTTGTCTCCCGTTTCAAACACAACTCCGCCGCCGCTCCTATCGACAATGTAACCGACGCCGGCAACTACTCCTCCCAACATTTTTACTATGCGAATAACTTCAACGACAGAACCACCCGTCGTAACAACGTCCTCGCACACCAACACTCTTTCTCCCGGCCGGATCTCAAAACCACGGCGAAGCTGCATTGCCCCATCCTTTCGCTCTGCAAACATTGTTCGCACACCAAGCTGTCTTCCAACTTCCTGACCGACAACAATTCCTCCAAGCGCCGGAGCGATGACGACACTGATGCCGTCAGACCTAAACTGATGGGCGATTTCTCCGCAGAGTTGTTCTGCATAGTGCGGATATTGGAGGACTCTAGCACACTGGAAATAATTCGGGCTGTGCAATCCCGACGTGAGCTGGAAATGACCCTCCAACAACGCTCCGGAATTCCTGAAGATCGATAGCACCTGCTCCTTGTCCACCTGCTGGCGTTACCAGCCCTTCGTTGTCAGCAAGCCATTGATATGGCCTATGTGTTTTTCGCCGTGACGGGCATACGTGGTGAGCATGCTTTCAATGGTTACCTCACCGTGCTCGGGATGGATTGCCACGCGATTCCATCGTTCGTCGGGCACACTTTCGAGGAGCACTGTCCAGCGGCTATGCAGTCCTTTGAGAATCGTAACCGAGTGTTCAATTGGCATCTTTGCCGTATCCGGCAGCTTCGCCCACTCGTCCTGATTGTATGGTTTCAAGGTCGGCTTCTCTTCCGTGAGAATCAGCTTCATTCGGACAAACGCATTCATGTGAGAATCAGCTAGATGGTGAACTACCTGGCGCACCGTCCAGCCACCCGCGCGGTAGGGCGTGTCCAACTGTTCATTGGTGAGCTGTTG